>JBOHXF010000176.1:0-3853 GCA_050737455.1 Opitutaceae bacterium
GTCCGAGCTGGCCCGGGCGCTCCGCCGGGCGGAGGACAGTCTGCGGGCTCGGGGCTACGCCGACGTGGCACACCACGTCCAATTCGTGGCCACGGCGCCCGGGGCGCCGTAGCGGGGGCCGGCGGGCCCTTACGATGACGGCAGAGGCTGCGCCAAGGCGTTGTTGCCGCCCGTCAGCACACTTTGGTCGGCCCGCTGCGCAATCATCGCGACCATGCGCTGGATTTGGAGTTCGGCGTCCCGCTGTTCGACATTCGCCTGTTCGACGGCCTTCAGGAGATCGAAATCCTTCCGGCTCTCCTGGTCGCGCTCCCGGTTGAGCGCGTCGAGCTCGATGTCCAGATTGGACGCCTTCTTGGCGAACGCGTCGGCTTCGCCCGAATATTTGGCGATATCGGCTCGGATGGCCGCCGTGTCGTCGTTCCACTTCTTTTCGCTCGCGGCCTTCTGTCGAGCCAGGTCCTGCTGCTGCTGCTGCTCGCGCCTCAGCGCCTCCGCAGTGGCCTTTTCTTCGGCGGCGCGCTTCTTGGCGTCCGCCCGCGCCTGCTGCGCGGCGACCTCCTTGTCACGGCGCAATTGCAACGCGGCCTGCTCCTTAGAAAAGGAAACGTAGAAAATCAGAAAGATCACAAGCCCCAGGCCGGGGAAAATCACGTACATCCACTTTTTCATCGGGTAAACGGGGTTCGGAGCGTTACGACTTCTTCTTTGCGGCGGCCGCGGCGGCGGCCGCCCTCGCCGCGTTGTCGGCAGACTGGATCTTCAGGAGGACGGCCGTCAGGGCCTTGACGTTTCCATCGGCCTTCTGCGTGACCGCGTCGACCGAGGCCTTTTCCTCGGCCAGCAGCGTCTCGTCCGCCTTGATTTTGGCGATCTGAGCCTTCACGGCCGCGACGTCCTTCTCGAGGCGGTCGGTGCGATCCTTGTAGTTGGCGAGATCGGCTTCAGCCTTGTCGCGCGCCTGATAGTCGCTGGCGCGCTCATTGTTCCTGCGCGCCTTCTCGACGTCCTCCTTCGCCTGTTCGGCCTTGCGCGCGGCCAGATCGGCTTCGGCCTTCTTCACGGCGGCCCGGCGCTCCATATTCTCCTTTTCGATGTCCTGGGCATGCTGCCTTTCGATCTGCTGAGCCTGCTCCGCCAGGCGAGCTTCGTAGCCCTTGTCGAAATTCCAGTAGATCGCCACGAAGATGATCAGGCCGACGATCGGCACCACGAAATAGGCGTAGTTCCTCTTGCGAGTCTTGCTCATGAGATGAGTGAGTCGGAATTCAAGGGTTGGCGGCGCCGGGACGCGGCCCCGCTGTTAGCAAAGCCGCCCCGGCGGGATGCGGAGCGGCTATGCTCAAAGGGCGAAAATTAAAGCGAACGGGGGGGGGCGAACGATCAGTCATTATTGTCGAGGCGAAACACGATCGGCACCTGCATGCGGGAATTGACGGCGCGGCCGCCTTTGCGCCCGGGTCTGAACTTCCAGTGCGACACGGCGGTGACCGCCGACTGCTCGAAGTCCCGCTGGGTCGAGCTCGCCGCGTAGGCGTCGTGGACGTTCCCATTGGTGTCGACGATGAAGTTCACGATCACCGTGCCGGTGATGCCCGCGCGCCGCATCTCGAAGGGGTACTGCGGCTGCACCTGCACCGTCGCCACCGGGATCTGGTCCAGCTTGGAGATGTCGAAGATTTCCCCAAGCCCCTTCACCCAGTTTCCGCTATTCTTCGGAATGACGATGGCGCTCCGGTTGATCTGCATGTCCGCCGGCGGCGGCGGCTGGAGTTGCTGGACGAACGTCGTGTCCGCCGTCATCTGCGGGATGTCGGCCTGCATCGGCGGCGCGAAATCCTGCGGAGCCTGCTGCTGGTCGGGATTGGGGACCTCCTGGGTCTCCGGCTGGATCGGCGGCATCTCGATGATCTGGATCGCCGGCAGCTTTTGCTGCGGAGGCGGGAGGTGTTTCCGGTGGCCCAGAATCTCGCCGAAATAGACCACCCCTCCGTGGACGAGGAGGGAAACGGCGATGCCGATGATCAGGTCGCGGCGCATGGGGGTGCGGGGTTTAGCGGCCGGTCGGCCGGGTCTGGGTTTCCACCGAAACCTGCTGGATGCCGGCCTTGCGAACCTGGTCGAGCGCGTAGACCGTCTCTCCGAATTTCGCCTGGTCGTCGCCGGCCACCAGCACCTTGGGATTGTCCGTCTGGTGAGCATACTGCTCCAGGCGGGGGAGGATGTCGACCCGGGGAATAAGTTCGGAGGGCTCCTGGCCCTGTTTCCAGTAGCACGTCGTGCCGCCGGACATCTGCAGGATCACCATGTGGGGATCGGGGGGGCCCGGGTTGACGGCGGCCTTCGGCAGGGTCACAGGTATCTCCACCAAGCGATTGAGGGAAAGGACGAAAAGGACGAACGTCGCGAGCAGGAAGAAGATGACATCGATCAGTGGGATGATCTCGATGCGCGCCTTCTTCTTGCCTTCTTCGGGAATGGGACTGGAACCGGCCATGGACAGGGAGCGGGAGGGAAGCCTCAGGTGGCACCCGCGGGCTTTGCCTCCGTTTGGATGTAGATACGGCCTATGCCGGCCTTGCGGGCCTCGTTGAACACATATACGACCTGGTTCCACGGAGCCTCGGCGTCTCCGTTGATGATGATATGTGCGTTCGGCTCCGGATGCTCCTCGTGGAACTGCTGGAGCCTGTTGATGAGCTCTTCAAGCGTCACGGCCTCCTGGTCCCAGGCCGGCGTGCCGTCGGCCAGGACCGTCACCGTCGCAGACCCGCTCGGGTCGAACGGCTGGCCCGTTTCGGAGATGGGAGGGGTCGTGAGCGGCAACCCCCCCGACTTTTCCAGGGAAAGCGTGAACAGGACGAAAGTGGCGAGCAGAAAAAAGATGACATCGATCAGCGGGATGATCTCGATCCGTGCCCGCTTTTTGCCGCCTTCGCCTTTGGGACTTCCGCCACCGGCCATATTGATTCAGAATTGCGGGTTCAGCGGTTCGTCTCGGCCTCGGACTTCTTGATGAAGATTTCGAGGGCGTGGGAAGCGTCGGAGATCTCCTGCTTCGCCTGGTCGGCGCGGGCGTTGAGATAGTTGTACGGGAGCAGGCAGCATACCGCGACGAACAGGCCGCAGCAGGTGGCGATGAGCGCCTCGGCGACGCCGCCCGTGATGTGGCCCGCCTGCGAGGCGATGTTGGCTCCGGTGCCCAGGGCGCCGAAGGTCTTCATCATGCCGGTCACGGTGCCCAGCAGGCCAAGCAGCGGAGCGGCGGTGATGCAGGTGTCGAGCGTTGCCATGCCCTGCTGGTAGCGGCCCAGCTCCTGGCCGGAGGCGCGGATGAACGCGTTCGACAGGGAATACTCCTTGTTCGATAGGCTGTAGGTCAGGATGCGGGCGACCGTGTCTCGGCTCTTCCGGCCGATCTGCACCGCGCCGTCGGTATCCCCCTTCTCCACGCCCTCGAGCATCTTTTCGACGACTTCGGGCTCGTGGTGGGCGTTCTCCTGGAAGGTGAAAAGGAGACGCTCGACGATCACCGTCAGAGCGACAAAAGAGAGGATCAGCATCGGCCACATCACCGGGCCGCCATCATGGAAGAGCTGAAGCGGCGTATCGTCGCCGATGAGAAATGCGAGAGGAAGTATGGTCGTCATAATTAGATCAAATGGCGGAAAATTCGGCCACGGGAACGCGGGGCGAAAAACACGATGAAATGGGTAACAGCTATTAGATGCCGCGATGGAGCATTTCGCTCAATCACCGCGGCTACGAAACGAAAATACAAAAACCTGTGGTCTGGTCAAACTGGGGCCGACGAAACCGGAGTGTCAACCCCCTTTGATCGGCCATCGAAAAT
>JBOHXF010000177.1:0-10409 GCA_050737455.1 Opitutaceae bacterium
GAAGTCCTTCGCCTACCTGACGCCATTCATGGAGGAGGAAAATCTGCTACTGGCGGCCGCGGGCGCGGCAATCAGCCCGACCGGGCGCTGCGTCCTCGCAACGGTCAAGGGCGATGTCCACGACATCGGCAAGAACATCGTCGGCGTCGTGCTCGCCTGCAACAACTACGAGGTGATCGATCTCGGGGTGATGGTGCCGGCCGAAAAGATCCTGGCGACAGCGAAGGAGCGGCAGGCGGACGTGGTCGGCCTGTCCGGGCTCATCACCCCGTCCCTCGACGAGATGGTCCACGTCGCGAAGGAGATGAAGCGGGAAGGCTTCGATATTCCCCTCCTCATCGGCGGGGCGACGACGAGCGGCGCCCACACGGCGGTCAAGCTCGCCCCCGAATATCCGCCCGGGGTTGTCCACGTGCTTGACGCCTCCCGCGTCGTCGGCGTCGTGAGCGCGCTCCTGTCCCCCGAGCGCAAGCCCGGCTACCTCCAGGACGTCGCCGCGCAGCAGGATCGGCAGCGCCGGGAGTTTGCGGCCCGCCGGGCGCGGCGGCCGCTGCTCTCCCTGGCCACCGCCAGGGAGCGGCGGCAGAGGTTCGATTGGACTTCGATCGACATTCCCCGGCCGGACTTTCTCGGCTCCCGGGCCTTCGATGAGGTCCCCCTCGACGAGGTGGTCCCCTACATCGATTGGGCGCCCTTCTTCAGCGCCTGGAATCTCACCGGAAGATTCCCCGACATCCTGAAGGATGCCGTGGTGGGCGAAGAGGCCGCGAAGCTTTACGAAGACGCCCATCGCCTTCTCGGCCGGATCGTGGCGGAGAGGCGCTACCGGGCGCGGGCCGTCGTCGCCTTCTGGCCCTGCAATGCGGTGGGAGACGACGTGGAGGTCTACGCGGATGAGCAACGGAGCCGCGTGGTTCAGGTCTTCCACACCCTTCGCCAGCAGCTCGACAAGCCCGCGGACCAGTTCAACCATGCGCTGGCGGACTTCATCGCACCCAGGCAATCCGGCCGGATCGACTACCTCGGCGGTTTCGCCGTGACGGCCGGCCACGGCGTGGACCCTTTCGCGGCGGAGTTCCGCGCGGAGCACGACGATTATTCGGCGCTGATCGCCCAGGCGCTCGGCGACCGCCTGGCCGAGGCCATGGCGGAGAAGTTCCACCGGCTCGCGCGCGAGGCCTGCGGGTTCGGCCTGACCGAGAATTTGACCCGCGAGGAGATGATCCGCGAGCGTTACCGCGGCATTCGGCCGGCGCCCGGCTATCCGGCGTGTCCCGACCATACGGAAAAGCCGCCCCTGTTCGCGCTCCTCGGCGCCGAGGCGGCGACGGGGATCACCTTGACCGAGAGCTGCGCGATGCTGCCGGCGAGCAGCGTCAGCGGCTGGTTTTTCAACCACCCGGATTCCAAATACTTCGGCGTTGGCAAGATCGGTCGCGACCAGATCGAGGACTATGCCAGCCGCAAAGGCTGGCCCGTGGCCGCCGCGGAGAAGTGGCTGGGGCCCTATCTGGATTACGACCCCGCCTGACGGGAGGGCTCGGGCGGATGCCGGCAATCGGCCCTTCGCTTCTGGCGATACCGTCCGGCCATGAGGGCCGGCCGGCCCGCCCCGGCGGAGCTTCGGCTGCATTTCGTCTTCTCGGCCGGAACGGGCGAGGTCGGCCTGGCGCCGGAATAGAGCGCGCGGGGCCGATCAGGCCCGGTCGGGGCCGGGGCCATCGGACGCCCGGGGGCCGGTTGCCGAGTTCCGGGAGCACCTCCCGGATCGCAGCCGGAACTGGAATCGGAATAAAGCGCCGCCGGGCCCCTTCCCGAAACCCGTCGTCACCCGCGCGGCTTCCGATCCGCAGGGGCGGTGAGCGCCAGGGCATAGGCGAAGGCTGCGATCAGGGCGGAGACGAGGACGAACCAGTCGCCGTGCACGCAGTAGAAGCTCTCCCGGCCTATCCACTTCGGATCGCGCACCACGTCGAGGGTGCGCGTGCCGCGGAAATACACCCCATGTTCGTCGCTCGTCAGCACGTGCGGATCCCGGTCCGTCCCCATCCCGCCGTATTCGTCGATCCAGCCGCTCCACCCTGCGTTTCCGCAGCGCAGCACCGGGCGCCGCAGCTCCACCGCCCGCAGCACGGAGTGGGCCGCGTGCTGGTAGGCGGCGCCTTCCTGTCCGTACCACGCGTCGTTCGTCAGCACGACGAGGGCGTCGGCGCCCGCGAGCACGCTCTCGCGGGCGAGGTTGGGAAACACGTCCTCATAGCAGACCAGCGGGCCCATGGCCGCCTCGCCCGAGCGCATCGGAACCATCAGGAGCGTGGGCGCCGTGCCGGTCGAAAAATCCGAGCCGATCGGCACGACCTTCGACAGCCAGCCGAACAGGAAGCGCCAGGGAATGTATTCGCCGAAGGGGACAAGATGCCGTTTCGCGTAATAATGCGGATCGAGCCCATCCTGCGGGGTCACGAGGCACGCCGCGTCGTACCACCGCTCCCCCGCGGTTCCGCCGTAAGTGACGGCGTTCGTGCCGAACAGGATAGGCGCCCCGGCCTGCTTCGAGATGTCCTCGACCAGCGCCCGGGCCTGTGGATCGCCTTCCGCCGGCCAGGGGAAGGCCGATTCCGGCCAGAGAATGAGATCCGGGGCCGTCCGCCCGGCCAGGGTCGTCAGGCGGCGCAGGACCCTGACGATATGGGCCCCTTCCCCCGGCTGCCATTTCACCGATTGGGGAATGTCCGGTTGCACGAACGCGACGCGTGCGAAAGGCTGCGCCCGCTCGGCGCGTCCCGCGATTTCCGTCACCTGGACGCAGAGGCAGACAAGCAGGAGGAAGAGCGCCAGCAAGAACTCCTGGCTCCGCTTGTTGAAGCCCTTCCGCTGCTCGAAAAACAGCCGATGCGCGTAGGCGGCGAATCCGATGTTCACCATGATGAGCACGAAGGACACGCCCCAGGCGCCCGTATAGGACGCAATCTGAAGGACGCTGGGGACCTGCCACTGGCTGGCCGACAGGGGCAGCCACGGGAAGCCCGTCAGCAGCCACGTGCGCGTCCATTCGATCACCACCCAGAGCCCCGCGAGACCCGCCTGCATCGAAAGCCGGACGGGCGCCGACCGCCCCACCATCCGCGGCATCGTCCACCATACCGCGAGGTACCACACTCCCACCCACACGCCCACGAGCGCGCCGAGGATGAGCCAGCCGACCACCGTGACGTGCCGGAGCCAGACCAGCAACGCAAGCCAAGCCGCGATCTGGGCGGCGCCCAGCGTGCCGGCGTAGAGCCTAAGCCGCGGCCGCCGGTACGCCCACAGGATGGCCGGCGCGGCGAAACCGTAGGCGAGCTCCGACGCGTGGAACGGCGGAAAGGAGACCGTGGTGGCGACCGCGGTCGCGAGCCCGACGACGACCGCAACCGTCCCTTGCGACCGGCGGACCCAGAACGGGGGGGGCGGCGGGGCGTACGGATCGGCGGGGTCGGGCATCCTGCGCGGGCGCGGGCGGACGCGCTTAAGCTCCGTGGCAGTTCTTGAACTTCTTGCCGCTGCCGCAGGGGCACGGATCGTTGCGGCCGACCTTCGGGGTTTCGCGCCGGATGGTCACTTTGGGAAGCTGGATTTCCGCTTCCGCCGTGGCGGTGGCGGCTCCACCCTCCGAAGCCGACAGCGCGGACGCGGCCGCGACGGCCTGGACCGGCGCGTCCTCCGGCCCCTGAGTCCGGGCGCCCCGCGCGAGGATGCTGAGCATGTTCTCGAACGATTCGAGATTGGAGGCGCTGCGGAACAGGCCCGTGCAGATCTGGAGCCGCACATTGTTCATCAGCTCCTCGAAATAGGTGTAGGCCTCCGCCTTGTATTCGACCAACGGATCCTGCTGCCCGTAGCTGCGCAGCCCGATGGAGCGGCGAAGATCCTCCATCTCGGTCAGGTGCTCCTGCCAGTGATGGTCGATCGCATTGACGACGACATAGCGTTCCAGGGCTCCGATGGCGTCGGGAATCTCCGCCGACTCCTTGACGTCATAGGCCTGCTTGATCCGCTCCAGGATGCTTTGGGTGAGGGGGCCGGGCGCGTTGCCGGTCAGATCCTCCTTGCGCAGGCTGATCGGGAAATGGGCGTTGACCCAGCCGACCAGGCTCTCGACAGCATTCGGGACCTGCCCAGTCTTCTCGCCGAACCCGGCGCGGGAAAGGCGGTCGGAGAGCTCCTCCTCGATCTGCTCGAAAATGATTTCCTTCGGGCGCTCGGCGAGAATCGCCCCGTTGCGGATGCCGTAGATGACTTCGCGCTGCTGGTTGAGCACGTCGTCGTACTGGAGCAGCCGCTTGCGGATCGAGTAATTCTGCTCCTCGACCTTCTTCTGCGCCGACTCGATCGAGCGGTTGAGCCAGGGGTGCTCCAGTTCCTCGCCCTCCTTCATCGAGCCCTCCATGAGGCGGGAGGCCAGGTTGCCCTGGAGGAACCGGCGCATGAGGTCGTCCTCGAGCGAAAGGAAGAACTTCGTGACGCCGGGATCGCCCTGGCGGGAGCAGCGGCCGCGGAGCTGGCGGTCGACGCGCCGGGACTCGTGCCGCTCGGTGCCGATGACGAAGAGCCCTCCCAGCTCGCGCACGCCCTCCCCCAGCTTGATGTCCGTGCCGCGGCCCGCCATGTTGGTCGCAATCGTCACCGACCCGCGCAGGCCGGCGCGGGCGACGATCTCAGCCTCCTGCTGGTGGAACTTGGCGTTCAGGACCGTGTGGACGACGCCCGCGCGGCGGAGCATGCGCGAGAGGACCTCCGAAGACTCCACGCTCGTCGTGCCCACGAGGACCGGCTGGCCGCGCTTGTTCGCCTCCTCGATCTCGCGCACGACCGCGTTGTACTTGTCCCGGCGGGCCTTGAAAATGGAATCGTTGCGGTCGATGCGAATGCAGGGCCGGTTCGTCGGGATCACCTTGACGGCAAGCCGGTAGATGTCGGTGAACTCGGTCGCCTCGGTCTCGGCCGTGCCGGTCATGCCGGCCAGCTTCTCGTACATCCGGAAGTAGTTCTGAATGGTGATCGTCGCGTACGTGCGGGTCTCGCGCTCGATCGCGACGCCCTCCTTGGCCTCGACCGCCTGGTGGAGGCCGTCGGACCACCTGCGGCCGGGCATCACGCGGCCGGTGTTCTCGTCGACAATCATGACCTTGCTGTCCGGCGGCGGCGTCACCACGTACTCGACGTCCCGCTCGTACAGGGCGTAGGCTCGCAGGAGCTGGGAGATCGCGTGGATTTCCTCGGAAGTCTCCGCGAAATGCTGCTGCGCCGAGAGCTTGCGGGCCTCCCGTTCCTCGGGCGTCAGGGAGACGTCCCGGTCGAGTTCGGAGTACTCCGAGACGAGGTCGGGCATGACGAAGCCATCCGGGTTGTCGGGGCGCAGCGTATTGCGCCCGATTTCGGTGAGGTCAGCCTGATGCTGGCGCTCGTCGATGACGAACAGGAGGTCCTCCTTGAGGGCGTAGAGCTGTTCCTTGTTGAGGTCCCCGTTCATCTCGGTCTCCAGCTTGTCGAGCTGCTTGCGCCAGACCGGATCCTCCATGAGCCGGAGGAGCAGCTTGTGCTTGGGGGAGCCCATCTTGACCTGGAGCAGCTTGCGCAGGGCCAAGGCCCGGTCGTCGGCGGAATGTTCGTTCTTATCAAGAATCTCCTTGGCCTCGGCCGCCAGGCGGTTGCAGAGGCGGAGCTGGGCGGTGACGAGCTGGTCGATGCCGGGCTTCAGCCGGGTGAACGGCTGCTCCCGCTCGATCGGCGCCGGCCCGGAAATGATCAGCGGGGTCCGGGCTTCGTCCACCAGGATGGAATCGACCTCGTCCACGATGCAGAACCAATAATCGCGCTGGACCTGATCGTCCTGGCGCGTGGCCATGCCATTGTCCCGCAGATAATCGAACCCGAACTCGCTCGCCGTGCCGTAGGTGATATGACGGCCGTACATCTCCTTGCGCGCGTCCGGCGGCATCTGCTGCTGGATGCAGCCCACGGTGATGCCGAGAAAATTGTAAAGGTAGCCCATCCACTCGGAATCGCGGCGGGCCAGGTAGTCGTTGACCGTGACCAACTGCGCGTTCTTGAGCGTCAGCGCATTCAGGTAAAGGGGCAGCGTCGCGACCAGCGTCTTGCCCTCGCCGGTGGCCATCTCGGCGATCCGGCCCTGGTGGAGCGCCATGCCGCCGATGAGCTGCACGTCGAAATGCACCATATCCCAGGTGATCTCATGGTCGCACACCATCACCTTCCGGCCGACGAGGCGGCGTGCGGCGTTCTTGGCGGCCGCGAAGGCCTCCGGCAGGATCTGATCGAGGGCTTCGCCGTTCTTGAGCCGCGCGATGAATTCCTCGGTCTTCGCCCGAAGCGCCTCCTCGCTCAAGGCCTGGTACCCCTGTTCGATCTCGTTGATCCGAGCGACGACCGGGCGGCAGGACTCGACGAACTTTCGGTAGTGCCGGCCTGCGAGCCGCTTGAAGATAAACGATAACATGAAAGCCAAAAGATAGACCCGGCTCCGGTCTTGGCAAACGACAAATGCCCCGAAACCCGAAAGCGGTCAGCCCGGAAGCCCCAGGCGCGTCCGGAAGTACCCGATCGTGCGCTTCAGGCCTTCTTCTAGCGGGACAGACGGCTCCCATCGGATAACCTGGCGCGCCCTCGCAATGTCAGGCTGCCGCTGCCTGGGATCGTCGGAAGGAAGCGGGCGGTGCACGAGCTTCGAGCCGCCGCCCGCGAGCTTGAGGATCCGCTCCGCCAATTCGCGCATCGTGAACTCTCCCGGATTGCCCAGATTCATGGGCCCGACGGTCTCGGTCTGTTCCATGAAGCGCACGATCCCCTCGATCAGATCGTCGACGTAGCAGAAGGACCGCGTCTGTGAGCCGTCGCCGTAGATCGTCAGATCCTCCCCGCGCAGCGCCTGCACAATGAAATTCGAGACCACGCGCCCGTCGGCCTCGTGCATCCTGGGGCCGTACGTGTTGAAGATCCGCGCGACCCGGATATCGACCTTATTCTCGCGATGGTAGTCGAAAAACAGCGTCTCGGCGCACCGCTTGCCTTCGTCGTAGCAGGATCGCTTTCCGATGGGATTCACATGCCCCCAATAGCCCTCGGGCTGGGGGTGGACTTCCGGATCGCCGTAAACCTCGCTTGTGCTCGCCTGCAGGATCCGGGCCCGCACGCGCTTGGCCAGGCCCAGGCAGTTGATCGCGCCCATGACGGAGGTCTTCACCGTCTTGATCGGGTTGTACTGGTAATGCGGCGGCGAGGCGGGGCACGCCAGGTTGTAGATCCGGTCGACCTCCGCCTTGAACGGATCGGTCACGTCGTGGCGCACGAATTCGAATCGCGGGCTCCCCAGCAGATGGGCGACGTTGAGCTTGTTGCCGGTGAAAAGATTGTCGAGGCAGACGACCTCGTGCCCGTCCTTGACGAGGCGGTCGCAAAGATGGGATCCGAGGAATCCGGCCCCGCCGGTTACGAGTACGCGCATCGGGAGGAAGGATTTAAATTTGATGCCGAGCCCCAGGGCGACACCAAACTTCTTCCAGGCCGAAGCTCACGCCGCGACGCTCAGATCCTTGCCGGCCAAAGCCGCCGACCGAAGCGCCTCGCCGACGCGAAGCACCACCCGGCACACGTTATCGCGCACCCTGGGATCGTTCGGAGGCACATAGCATCCGCGCCTCTCCCCTTCGTACCAGGTTTCGTCCCGGACGATCTTTTCGATCACGGGAAGCTCGCGGAAGACGATGGAATCGGTTTCATTCACGGCCGTCCTACAAATCGACCCATGTTGGGAAAAGATGAGCCTTGGTTGTCCACCCCATGGATCCTTCGTGATCGCAAGTCGATTGAATTCAATTTCTTGTCGATTTTAGAATGCCCGGACCTCATGTTGCACCGATGCGCCGCCCGGTCAGGGGTCCACTGATCCGTCTCCTTGGCTCGACGCTCGCGGCCGCCGCGACCGCCGTTCTGCTCGGCGGGTGCGTCACGTTCCGGCGGGTCGGCTCGCAACCGCCGTCGCTGGCGATCAGCGACCCGGGCGACACGCGCCTCGGCCGCGCGCTTGAACCCGGGGAGCGGGCCCATCCCGGCGAGACCGGGTTCGGCGTCCTGGCCTACGGACAGGAATCGCTCGTGGCCCGGATGACGCTGGCGGATTCGGCCCAGCGGACCATCGACGCCCAGTATTACATCTATACCTCGGACGCGGCCGGCAGCGTCCTGCTGCAGCACCTCCTGAAGGCGGCCGACCGGGGCGTCCGGGTGCGCCTGCTTCTCGACGATTACAACATCGGGAACGATCACGAGCTCGCCGCGCTTTGCACCCGGCCCAATTTCGAGATCCGGATCTTCAATCCGGTGTCGTTCCGCGCGCGTTGGGCCCGGCTCGCAGAATACGCCCTCAGCTTCGGCCATGCGGACCATCGCATGCACAACAAGCTGTTCATCGCCGACAACGCATTCGCGATCCTTGGCGGCCGCAACATCGGCGACGATTATTTCAACATCGACAGCGACAGCACATTCCGGGATTTCGACCTCATCGCCGGCGGGCCGGCGACCCACGCCGCCTCGGCGGCGTTCGACGAGTATTGGAACAGCCCCTGGGCCGTTTCCGCGGACCGGCTCATCGCCGGCAAACCCTCGCGCGCCGCTGTGGCCGCGGTCCTCCGCCGCATCGCGGCGCGGGCCGACAAGGCGGCTGCCTTCGAGGAGCGGTACGACGCGCTGCGCGGGCGCTATCTGTCCGACCTGCTGCGGGATCCGGCCGCGCTCGTCTGGGCGCCGGGCGAAATCGTCTCGGATCCGCCGCCGCCGGTCGACGGAGACGACGGCGGCGAAAGCCCCCTCGCGAAGCGCCTGGACGAACAGTGGCGCGCCGCCCGGCACGAGGTTCTGATCGAGTCGGCCTATTTCGTTCCAAGCAAGCAGGGCATCCGGACGTTCCGCGGGCTCACCCGGCGCGGAGTCTCCGTGAAGCTCCTGACCTGCGGCCTCGCGACCACGGACGTGCCGATCGTCTACTGCGCCTACGCGCGCTACCGGCGCCAGCTCCTCCGCGCAGGCGTAGAGCTGCACGAATACCGTCCCGAATCCCCGGCCGCCCCGGCGAAAAAGCCTCCGTGGTACCGCGCCGGACGGTCCTACGCCGTCCTCCATTCCAAGGCGCTGGTGTTCGACCGGCGGCGCATCTGGATCGGAAGCCTGAACCTCGACCCGCGCTCGATCCACATCAACACCGAGATCGCGGCCATCATCGACAGCAAGGTTTTGGCGGAGCGGCTCGCCGCCGATTTCAACGCCGACATGGCGCCGGACCGAAGCTGGAAATTGAGCCTGGCGCCGGACGGCCGCATCTCATGGACGGGTACCGTCAAGGGAAAGCTCGTGACGCGCTTTCACCAGCCTGCGAGCTGGCCCCGGCGGTTTGACTCGCTCATCCTCTCGCTCTTTCCCGGATTGGAAAATCAGCTTTGAGCGATGCCCGCCGGCAGATGGCTCCGAAGGGCCTTCACCAGCTCGTCCATCTCAAAGGGCTTGCTCAGCACCGCCCGAGCGCCCGCGGCCCGGGCCCTGCCCAGCGTCTCCTGCGTCGGGCAGCCGGTCATGAGCAGAATCGGAATCTCCCGCAGGCTCGGAACGTCCCGCATGGCCCAGCACATGGCGACGCCATCCATTCCCGGCATGTTCACGTCCGCCAGCACCAGGTCGACTCCTCCCTCGGTTGCGCGGCGCATCCCCGCCGAGGCGTTTTCCGCCAGAACGATCTCATGACCCGCGGCGCGCAGACAGTAATCCAGCGTGATCCGGACCGAAAGGCAATCGTCGATAATAAGGATGCGGGCCATCGTCGAAGTCGCCTATGAGGGGACAACCGGACAGCGTTGCAACCTCTAATCTGTTGCTCGACTGACGAACGCGGCCAGGTCGGGCTCGGCCCGGGCCCATGCGGCGGAACCGGCATGTTTCCGCAATATGCCATTTAGACTTCCCAACCGGTGACGATCACTCCAAAGGTGAACTGCATTCGCCCCTAACCGTCACCTGATGCCGTCCAAGATTCTAGTCATCGACGATGATCTCGCGCTGCGGCGCACGTTGGAGATCGCCCTGCAAACGTTCGGTTATGAAGCGATTCTGGCCGCCGACGGCCGCCAGGGCATCGCGCTGGCGCGGGAGACGCAACCCGACCTGATCCTCTGCGACGTCAACATGCCGGGGATGGACGGCCGCGCGGTGCTTCAGGCGATGCGCAACGACCCCGCCCTTGCGAACCGTCAGGTCGTTCTGATGACCGGAAACCAGACGCAGAATCCCCAGCGTGAGGGGATGAATCTCGGTGCCGACGATTACTTACCCAAGCCGTTCGAGATTGCTCAGTTGCGTAC
>JBOHXF010000178.1:0-4002 GCA_050737455.1 Opitutaceae bacterium
GCGCTAAATTCATGGCCATTTTTGTCCAGAATATTTTGCTCGCCGAAGATACTCCGGATGACGCGTTCCTGATGCGGCTCGCCCTTCAGTGGGCCGGCATTGCCAGCGCCCTCACGGAGGTCGGAGACGGACGGGAAGCGCTCGCGTATTTGTCCGGGAAGGGCGCGTTTGGCGACCGGAGCCGCTATCCCTTGCCGGATGTGCTGTTTTTGGACGTCAAAATGCCGTGGATGTCCGGGTTCGATGTTCTCTCCCGGATGGCGAGCGAGGCGCATGGGCCGCTTCCGCCTGCCGTCATCCTGAGTTCAACCGGCGAGCAAAAGGATCGGGAGCTCGCACGCTCGCTCGGCGCGGCCTTCTACGCTGTTAAGCCGCCGACGCCGGAATTGTTCGCGACCTTGGCCGCGCAACTCGGCCTCGAATGGGCAAGAGACGGTTTCCCCCAACCAAGCCAGGCGCCGAACGGCCATACCCGGCTGGTCCAGCCGAGGTGAGTCGGCGCGAGCGCCGCGTGGGCGTTCCGGCGTTCCCCCGCGGGAGTAAATAAAAGGGAAAAAGCCGGGCGCAGCCTTGATGCCCGGCGGACTCGGGGCTACGATGCTTTGGCGAAGCTTCGCGCCAACGGCGGGCTTCGTCTTGTCCGCATCCACCGAACAGGAATCGCCACTTATGGACAGGAAAAACGAACCAAAATCGAGCTTCACCGCCGACCAGGAAGATGCGTCCGCCGGGCACGGCGGTGAGACGCACCAGGCCGCGGGCGGCGGCCATGCGACGCTCACGACCAACCAGGGCGTCCCGATCTCCGACAATCAGAACTCGCTGCGCGCGAACGACCGCGGACCGACGCTGCTCGAGGATTTCGTGCTGCGGGAGAAGATCACCCACTTCGACCATGAACGCATTCCGGAGCGGATTGTGCACGCGCGCGGATCAGCCGCGCACGGCCATTTCGAGCTGACCGAGTCCCTCGAGAAGTACACGACCGCCAAGGTCCTCACGGAGGTCGGCGTAATGACGCCCGTTTTCACCCGCTTCTCGACCGTGGCCGGCGGAGCCGGCTCGGTCGACACCCCCAGGGATGTGCGCGGCTTCGCGGTGAAGTTCTACACCAAGGAGGGCAACTGGGACCTCGTGGGCAACGACATCCCGGTGTTCTTCATCCAGGATGCGATGAAATTCCCCGATCTGGTCCACGCCGTGAAGATGGAGCCCGACCGCGGCTTTCCCCAGAGCGCAACCGCGCACGACACGTTCTGGGACTTCATTTCCCTGATGCCGGAATCGATGCACATGGTGATGTGGATCATGTCCGACCGCACCCTTCCCCGTTCCCTGCGGATGATCGAGGGCTTCGCCATCCACAGCTTCCGCCTGGTGAACGCGGCGGGCGAATCGACGTTCGTCAAGTTCCACTGGCGGCCCCGGCTCGGCCTCCAGTCGACGGTGTGGGACGAGACGCTGAAGATCACGGGCGCCGACCCCGACTTCCATCGCCGCGACTTGTTCGAGGCCATCCAACGAGGCGCCTACCCGGAGTGGGACCTCGCCGTCCAGCTTTTCACGCAGGAGCAGGCGGACCGGTTCCCGATCGACCATCTGGATGCGACCAAGCTGATCCCTGAGGAATGGGTGCCTTTGAAGGTCGTCGGCCGCATGGTTCTGGACCGCTGGCCGGACAACTTTTTCGCGGAGACCGAGCAGGTCGCTTACTGCCCGGCGAATATCGTCCCCGGGATCGACTTCTCGAACGATCCGCTGCTGCAGGGGCGCCTGTTTTCGTACCTCGACACCCAGCTCCTACGCCTGGGAACGCCGAACTTCAACCAGATCCCCGTCAACGCGCCGAAGTGCCCGTTCTCGAACCTCCAGCGCGACGGTAAAATGCAGACCTCGCGGCCGAAAGGCCGCGTCGGCTACGAGCCGAACTCGCTCTCGCCGGAGTCCCCGCGGGAAAATCCGGCCGGCGGGTTCCGCAGCGCCGCGGCGGAGGAGCGCGGCGCGAAAGGCCGCATCCGCGCGGAGAGCTTCGCCGATCATTACAGCCAGGCGCGCCAGTTCTATCGCAGCCAGACCCGCCATGAGCAGGCGCACATCGCCTCGGCGCTGGTTTTCGAATTGTCGAAGGTTGAGCACCGGCACATACGCCAGACGCTTGTCGGGCGCCTGCGCCACATCGACGAGGACCTCGCCAAGCGGGTCGCCGCCGGGCTTGGGCTGGAGGAGCTTCCGAGCGCGCCCCCCATCCCGATTCCCGTGAAGGACCTCGACCCATCGCCCGCGCTCCGGACCATCGGGAAGATGAAGGACACGCTCGAAGGACGGGTGGTCGGAATCCTCGTCGCCGACGGATCGGACGGAGCCGCGGTCGACAAGCTCCGCAACGCCGTCGCCGCGGCGAAGGCGACCGTCGCGATCGTCGCCCCGCGGATCGGCGGAGCGAAGCTCGCGAACGGCGCAATCCTGAAAGTCGACGGGCAGCTCGCGGGCACGCCCTCGGTCCTCTTCGACGCGGTCGCGGTCGTGCTGTCCGACGAAGGTGCGAAGCATCTTGCAAAGGAGGCCGCAGCGATCGACTTCGTCCGGGACGCGTTCGCCCACCTCAAGGCGATCGCGGCCGATCCGGGCGGCCAAAGGCTGCTTGAAGCTGCCAACGTCGGGAAGGACAAGGGCGTGGTCGACGCGTCCGATCCGAACGGTTTCATCGCCGCCGCCAAAACCCGGCAATGGGACCGCGAGGCCTCCGTGCGGATGCTCGCCTGAAGCCTCACCTCCGAGCTGGCTTCCCCGCCCGTCGCGGACCGCACACGACCTGTGAGGCACCGTCAAGCCTTGGATAGTCGTAGGCGGGATTTCGGGCAGTGAGTCGACGGCTCCCGGCCGGACCGGTCGGGCCGCCTTGACGCGGACGGGTCCGGGGCCACCGCCGGCTTGCTCCAGCGAACATCGCGGTCAGAGTGAATGCCCCGGTCCGACCCCTGCATGAATTCGAACGTCGGGCGCATCCCGCTCTCCCTCGTCGCCCTTCTCGGGTTCACCCTGACGATTTCGGGCTGCCATAGGCGGGAAACGGCGGCGGTAGCCGGCATCGCGACGCAAACCCTGCTGATGGGCAACGGAGCCGAGCCGGCCGATTTGGACCCGGATGTCGTCACCGCCTGGCCGGACTCAGACATCGATTACGCGCTGTTCGAGGGCCTGACCTGGATCGACGAAAAGACCGCCAGGCCCATTCCGGCGGCGGCCGAGAGCTGGGAGGTTTCGCCCGACGGGCTCGTATACACGTTCCACCTGCGGCCCAATGGCCGTTGGTCCAACGGCGATCCTGTGACCGCCCAGGATTTCGTATTTTCATTCCGGCGCATTCTGACGCCATCGTTCGCCGCCGCCTATTCCTACATGCTGTGGCCCATCAAGAACGCCCGGGCGTACAATTTGGGAAAGATAGTCGATTTCGGACGGGTGGGAGTGAAGGCGTTGGACGAGCATACCTTGCAGATCACCGTCGCCCGACCCACGCCCTACCTGCCCGCCCTGGCCGCCCATACCACGTGGCTGCCCGTCCCCCGGTCCACCATCGAAAAGTTCGGGAAATTCGACCAACGGGGGACCAAATGGACCCTCCCTGGCAACCTGGTCGGCAACGGGCCGTTTGTCCTGAGCGAATGGATCCCCAACGGCCGGATCGTCGTCCGAAAGAACCCCCGGTATTGGAACGCGGCCCATGTCCGGCTCAACCGGATCGAATTTTTTCCCATGGAAAGCCCGGACGCCGAGGAGCTCGCCTTTCGTTCCGGGGAGCTCCAGGTCACCTATGCCCTTCCGGTTTACAGCATTGCCCGATATCGCCGGGACCATCCCGAACTGCTGCGCGACGATCCTCAGCTCTCCAGTTTCTTCCTGTTCCTGAACGTCCGGCGTCCGCCGCTCGACAACGTCAAGGTGCGCCGGGCGCTTTCGCTCGCAATCGATCGCGAGGCCATCGTGCGCAATGTCTTCCTG
>JBOHXF010000179.1:0-2258 GCA_050737455.1 Opitutaceae bacterium
CGCCAGGGTCTGGCGAGGTGCGAATTTTACCGCTCCGAACGCGCAATGCGCGTTCCAATCGCTTCGCAATCCAGGGGGATGGCGCAACGAAACTGCTACTTGTGCGGGTGCCGGTGGCCCTTGCGCATCCAGTACCGGTCGGCCTTGACCCGCCAGGCGTGATCGGCATGGTTCTGCAGGTCCTCCTGGCTGACCTTGGGCGCATGCTCGAGCCGGGACTGTCCGAGGATCAGCTTGCCGTCGCGCACCATGGAATTCGCCGTCCGGTAGGGCACGGGAACGCTCATGCCATGGCTGCCGGACACGAGGACATAGCCCGAGGCCTTGCGGCCATTGAGGCCCGGGACCACGTTCGAGACCGTTCCGAGAGATTGCCCGGACGGGCTCTCGACGGGCATGCTCGACCAGGAGTGTCCACCCGGACCCGCCTCGGCCAGACGTACGGCTTGGGCACGATTCCGCCGGGAGCTCGCCGAAGTGGTCAGTGCGGGTCCGGGAGCCGTGCTGGCGTGCGGGCCCGCCATGCTGCCCGTTTCCGAGGTGCTGAGCGCCGACCCGGGGGCCGGCCGGCTCTTCGGGGAGGCGCTCTCGTTGCCCGGAACGCTCTTCATCCGGCGCTCATGCGGGTTGGAAGTGTTGTAGCCCGGGGCCGCGCCCGGCCGGGTGGCAGGGACGGGCTGAGTCTGCGCGTAAGCGACAGCGGCGAGGCTCGAGGCCGCGAGGACACTGAGCAAGCGTGTAATGATCATGGCAACACCTTGAGCTGATGTTTGGGTGAGGATCGAGTTGTCATGCGCATTACGCAATCGTTATGCCGAGACGCTTTGCGCGTGTCGGCCGCCCGCGACGCCGGAATCGGCCGCCGCCGGGGCGGCCCGTGGCCGGGAGTCAGGAATGCGCGGCGTTGCGGTGCGCGCGGGAGCGTGCGCGGGGGGGTCGTCTTCCTGATGCCTGCTGCGGCGGACGCCGTGTTGCCGCGGGCTCGCGCTCCCGCGCCCGCCCGGGCGCTCTCGAGCCCCGCTCCAGGCTGGCCTTGAGGGCCGACATCAGGTCGATGACGTTGCCTCCAGGCGCCGGGCGCGGCTCGGCGATCGTGACCTCGCGGCCCTCCACCTTGCGCTGGATCGCCTCCTCGACCCGCGCCTTGACCTCATCCGGATAATCCGCCGGATCGAAGGTCTCGGCGCTCTGCTGCTCGATCAGCCGGCGGGCGAGCTTCAGCTCCGCCTCGCGCACCTTCGCGCTCTCCACCCCGAGCGCCTCGACCGACTGCACTTCCGGCGCAAAATGCAGCTGGTGCAGCGCCAGGGCATTGCCGATGGGCCGCAGGATGACCGGATGGTCACGGCCATGGCTCGCCCACCGGCCCACCGCGCAGCGCCCGCTCTCGCGCAGGGCGGTGACGAAGAGCGTGAAAGGCTTGCCGCCGCCCTGGTCCGGCGCGAGGTAGTAGGTCCTCTCGAAATACACCGGATCGACGGCTGCGAGCGGCACGAACTGCGCGACGTCGACGCTGTGCGTGCCGGCCTCCTCCATCGCCTGCAACTCCTCGGGCCTGAACATCACGTACTGGTCCTTCGCGAACTCGTAGCCCTTGACGATCTCCTCCCGCCCGACCACCTGCTGCTCCTCGAGGCAAACATACTGCTGCTTGAGGCGCGACCCGTCCCGGGCGTGCAGCAGGTGGAAACGCAGCCGCTCGGAGCCGACCGTCGCCGAGTAGAGCTTCACCGGGATCGCCACCAGGCCGAAGGCGATGGTGAGGGATGAAATGGATCGCGCCGCCATGACGGGTATGCCTCGTGCGGTCTCGAGCAAGTTCTGCGCCACAGCCAGGCACAGGGTTTAAAGTAGCCGGATGACCGCAGAGAAGAGCACCCGGCGTGCCGCGCCCGCGCGCGTGCGGGTCGGCCGCGAGGTGGCGGGACGGGGCGGCAAGGCCGTATCGGTGATATCGGGCCTGCCGCTTGCCGACCCGGACCTCGAGGGGCTCGCCAGCCGGCTGAAGAGACTCTGCGGCGCCGGCGGGCGAGTCGCTCGGGACGGAGTCATCGAGATCCAGGGCGAGCACCGCGACCGGCTGGTCGCCGAGCTGCGCCGACTCGGCTACGACGCCAGGCGGTCCGGCGGCTGAGGCCACGGTGACGGACGGACCGGAACCTGCGCATAATGTAGGAGTTTGCAATGAGCATCACCCAGGCAGAGCACAACGTGTCGAACAACCAGCCAATACCAAGCCGGACACGAGCGGGGGACGC
>JBOHXF010000180.1:0-4629 GCA_050737455.1 Opitutaceae bacterium
CTCCCGGATGGTGGTGACCGGCGATCTCACCCAGATCGACCTGCCGCGCTCCCGGATGTCCGGGCTGCTTGAGGCGCGCGATGCTCTCCGCGACGTGCCCGGCATCGACTTTCATGCCTTCAGCGGCGCCGATGTGGTGCGCCATCCGCTCGTCCAACGCGTGATCGACGCCTACGAAAAATTCAGAAACCCGATGGAGGAGGCGCCCGCCTGACTTCCCCATGTCGGTCCGCAGCCAGTTGAAGCTCATCATGGGCGGGCTCTCCCCGCGCCGTGCAGAACCGCCGCCCGGCGCGGTGACAGTCCGCGACTTCCTCGATCGGAACCGGGTGGTGGCGGTTTTGATCTTTATCCTGACCGTCGCGGCGATCGTGGCCATCAGTTCGCTGGGCATGACCAGCTTCAACCTCCCGGTCCTCCCCAACCAGATCGCGACGGTCCGCGTGGTGGCGGACAGATCGTTCTCGTACGTCAGCGCGGAGAAGACCCAGGAGGCCCGCGAGCAGATGGTCGCCCGGGTTCCGCCTGTCTACCGCATCGATCTCAATCCGCTCAAGCAGTTCGAACGCTCCGCCCACGATCTCCTGAACCGGCTCTCCGCCTTCGAGACCGCACATCCCGGGTCCCATCCGGGGGCGAAGGCGCTGGCCCCGGTTGCGAACGCCTTTAACGCGGCGCAGCCGTACCGGGTCGGCGCCCAGGATCTCGCCGCCATTCTGGATGCGGGCGATGCCGCCACCCGTGAGGCCCTGTTCGAAAACGGGCTGGCCGCCCTGGGCGAAATCTACGCCGAAGGCGTGCACGATTCGACGCTGCTCGGCGACAACTCCTCGGGCGCGGTCGGCGTCTTCCAGATCGTGCGGCCCGGCGGCGAGGTGGCGGCACGCCCCGTCGAATCGATGGAGGACGCCCTGACCTTTCTGCGGGTGAGCCTCGCGAGCGGCGGGGTGTCCGGCTCGACCGCCCAGGCGCTGTTCCGGTTTTTCCGGAGCGGAGTGACCCCGAATCTGGTCTACGACAACGCAGCCACCCAGAGGCGGATCGCCACCGCGCTTCGCACGGTCAGACCCGTCACCGTCCAGGTGACCGGCGGGCAAACCATCGTCGATGCGGGCGAGCGGGTCACCCCGGAGCAATACGAGATGTTCCGGGCCTTCCAGGCCTTCACCCAGAAGAACGGTGAGGAGGAGTACCTCGCCGGCCTTACGCTATTCGAGCACGTGCTGCTCGTGCTGGCGATGGTCGTGGCCTCAGTCCTTTACATCCGGCTCGAGGATCCCGAGACCATGCGCAGCAACGTCCGGCTGGGACTGCTCGCCCTCGTGACCATCCTCAATCTCGCCCTCGTGCGGTTCGTGTACTCCCTCGGCGGAACCAATTTCTTCCTGGGCGACGGCTCCTGGGCCTCCACCCTCCCCTACATCGCCCCCACTGCTCTCGCGCCGCTGGTCGTCGCGATCTTGATCGACGCAGGCTCCGGGATATTCATGGCGCTTTTGATCTCGATCTTCACCGGGGTCATTTATGGCAACCGGGTGGACCTGCTGGTCCTCACCTTCCTCGCCTCAATGGTGGCCATCTTTCTGTGCCGCGACGCGAGGCGGCGCAGCCGGGTCGTCCGCGCCGCCGGAGCGGGCGGGCTCACGGTGGCGGCGTTCGCCGCGTTGATCGGATTCGCCCAGCAAACGCCCCTCCCAACGCTCGCGCGCGAGATGGGCGCCGGGCTCATCACCGGTCTGGTCACCGGAATCGCCGTGGTCGGCCTCCTGCCCGTCCTCGAGTCTCTCTTCAAACGCACGACGGACATCACGCTTCTCGAACTGACCGACTACAATCACCCGCTCCTGCGGAAGATGCAGCTTGAGGCGCCCGGGACCTATCACCACTCCCTGGTCGTCGCCCAACTTTCGGAGAACGCCTGCAATGCGATCGGCGCCAATCCCCTCCTTGCCCGGGTCTGCGCCCTGTTTCACGACGTCGGCAAGACGGTCAATCCCGGGTATTTCACGGAGAACATTCGTGATCGAGCCAACCCCCACGACGGTCTCGATCCGGCGGTGTCGGCCCGCATCATCACCCGCCATGTGAGCGACGGGGTGGAGCTCGCTCGGAAGGACCGGCTGCCTCGGGCCGTGATCGCGGTGATCCGGGAACATCACGGCACGTCCCAGGTGCGGTATTTCTACGACAAGGCGCTCGCGGCGCATGCCGCCGATGCGGCGGCGCCCGCCGATTCCCAGTTCCGCTACCCCGGTCCCAAGCCGCAGACCCGGGAAAGCGCGGTGATCTCCCTGGCGGACGCGGTCGAGGCCGCTTCGCGCTCGCTGCGCTCCGCCACGGCCGAGCAGCTCGGCCAGCTCATCGACGGCATCGTCGCGAACCGGATCGCCGACAACCAGCTCAACGAGGCTCCGCTCACCCTGGAGGACCTGGCCAAGATCCGCAACAGCTTCACCTTTACGCTGCTCAACATGCTCCACTCCCGGGTGGCCTACGCGGCCGAGGCCCACGAAGAGCGCGCCCGTGCGCCCACCGCCCAGGCCCTGCGCGCGGCCGGCCACGAACAGCGCAAGCTCTGATCCCAGCGCCATTCGCCCGATCGACGTCCAAAACCGCCACCCGCGTCTTGCGGCCGACAAGCGCAAGCTGGTCTCCGCGCTCCGGATCCTCGATGAACGCCGCGGGGAACTTCGGCGCGGGGCGGAAGGCGTCCGGTCGGTGCTCCAACGAGGGAACGCCCAGGAGGCGCTTTCCGTGACCTTCGTGACGGATGCCGAACTTGCGCGGCTCCATGAGTGCTATCTTGGGGATCCTTCGCCCACCGACGTCATCACCTTTCCGGCCGGGGCCGGATTCGGGGCGGCCGGCGAGATTTGCGTTTCCGCGGACGCCGCCGCCCGCCGGGTCGGCTCCGGCCGGCCGTTCGCCGCCGAGCTCGCGCTTTATGTCGTCCACGGTTGGCTGCACCTCGCCGGTCACGACGACCGGAACCCCCGGTCGAAGCGCCGGATGCGACGTGCGGAGGCGCGGGCGATGGCCCTGCTAGGCAGGGCCGGGGCCCTGCCTGGCTTCAGGCTGCTGGGGTGAGATCCGCCGGCCGCGGCCCATCGAGAATGGATTGCGGGATTGCCCGCAGCCCCGAGCCGACTAGAATGGGTCTTCATGACTCCTACCGCCACCTCAGAGGCAGATCCGCTGCCACGGTCCGGGCTGGCCACGGTCCGCGACGCCTTCATGTCCGGAGCGCTCTTGCTCGCGCCCCTCGTCGTGACCGTCTGGGCATTCTACAAGATCGTCTCCCTGGTTGGAGGGACCTTCCGACCCATTTTCTTTTTCTATATCCCCCAACTCCATCCCCGCTTCGACGTCGTCCTCGATCTCGTCACGACCCTCATCGTCCTTCTGCTGGTCACGCTCCTCGGTTACGTCTCCCGTGACGTCTTCGGGCGGTTCTTCGTCCGCATTGCCGAACGCTTCGTCCTCAGCATTCCGGGTGTCGGCGCCGTCTACATATCGGTCAAGCAGATCGTGGACACCTTCGGGTCGCAGACCCGCAACAAGTTCAGCAAGGTGGTTCTGGTGGAATTTCCCCGGAAGGGCTCTTGGGCGATGGGCTTCCTGACCAACCGCAGCCCGGGCGAACCTCAGAGGAAGATCGGAAGCGAAGTGTGGACCGTGTTCGTCCCCACGACACCCAATCCGACCGGCGGCTACGTGCTGTTTCTGCCGCCGAGCGAGATCGTCGAACTCGACATGAGCATCGGCGAAGGAATGAAGATGATCATCTCCGGCGGGGCGTTCAATCCGCCTGCGGACCGTCATCCGGCGGCCATCGGCGACGATCCTGCGCCGGTCCCCATCCGGATCCCGCGAGCGGGGACCGTTCCGGTCGCCCTCGGAAATCCATCCCCGGGATCGGCCGATTTCAAGGACGAGTGCCCGCCCGGCCGCTGAGCACGGAAGCGCTGGTTCTTGAGAAACGGCCGGCGGCCTCCGACGGGTGGGAACGCCTCGTCCTTTTTTCGCCCGAGGAGGGCCCCCTTTCCGTTTTGAGGCGCCAGGGACGGCGCGCCGGCGGCGGGCCCCCGCTCGACCTCTTCGACGAGGCTTCGGTCGTCCTCGAATCTTCGAACGAGGGCGGGGGCTGGTTCCTCCGCGAGGCCCGCGTGGGCGCCCATCGCCCCGAACTGGGACGCAGCTATGCGTGCCTCCAGGCCGCCTCCCGGCTTGCCAGAGTCGCCGCGCGCAATCCCGTCGCCCCCGAAGGCCGGGCCCGCGCTTATGCGCTGGTTCGGGACGCGTTCGAAGCGCTCGCGGCGGCGGACCGGCCGGATGTCGTGCTGTTCAAGTCGCTCTTTCGCTTTGCCAGGGACGAAGGTTATCCCGTGAAGCAGGAATGGCGGCCCAGCCTTGGGCCCGCCGACCGGCAGCAGGTCGACGCGCTGCTCGAACGCCCCGTCCGGGAGACCGCGCTCGGGGTCGAAGCGGTGGCGCGCCTTCAACGCAGACTGGAGGATTACCTGCGGGCGAACACCGAAATTCTCCTCGAGTGAGCCACGGCGGCCATGGAGATTGATCTCGACGCGCGGCGCGCCCGCCTCGGCGTGGGGGAATTCTGCGATTTCACTC
>JBOHXF010000181.1:0-1758 GCA_050737455.1 Opitutaceae bacterium
GCACCGTGCCGACGAAGCTGAAGAGCGTGGCGAAGCAGACGATGCCGTAAACCATGCGGGTGAGCGCGTCAGCATTCGTTTCCGTCCGGCTTGCGCGGCCGGCGCCCCGGCTGAAATCGCGCTTCAGCCACGGGGTGAAAACCCCGAGGACGATGTAGATCAGCGCGAGGAAGCCCGCGAGGAACGTCGAAGCGTAGCCGGTCGTCACGACGACGACGTGCGTGGACAGCCAGAAGTTCGAGTCGAGCACGGCCCGCATCATCTCCAGGGTGTCGCCGGACAGGGAGAGGTGATGGGCGATGACGAGCGTGCCGAAGCCGATGAGGCCGCCCGCGACGATCCCCATCGCGTTCTTATAGGCCGCCTCAAGGATCAGGCAGAGTCCGACCGAGCCCCAGCCGATGAAGAGGGCCGACGAGTAGAGGTTGGTGACGGGCGGGCGGCCGCCGAGCCACATGCGCGTCAGGATGCCGGCCGTGGTGATCGCCCAGGCAAGGGCAAGGAGGGTCAAGGCCGACCGGCGGAGCGCCTCGGGCCAGACCAGCCAGGACAGGATGGCGGCGAAGAATCCGACGAGGTAAAGGAGCATCGCCGAGTAGAACGGCTGCGCCAGATTGAACCGGACCTCGGCGTCGATCTTGCGGATGCGGCCGCCCAATTCGCTCTGGAGGGCTCTCTGGTACAATTCCACCATCTTGTTGAACTTCCCCGGCTGGTTGTTTCGCCAGAAATCGCCCATGCCGGCGTAGGCGAGCGCCGCGGGATCGACCTCGCCGCTATGGAACGCGCCCATGATCGCCTGGCCGACGCTGCGCCAGTCGCCGAGGTTGGAATCGCCGGGCGGCGGGGGGATCGCCAAGAGGTGGGTCGCGCCCGCGAGAGCGGAGTAGCGCTCGCCCAGCCGAAGCATCGTATGAACGTCCGCCTCGCTATGCGGTTTGCCCGCCTCCTGCGCGCGGACCGCGGCGATGCCCTGGGGCAGGGCCGCCTGGAACCGCATGAGTTCGCCGAGAAAATCCTTGGCGCCGGGCACCTGCATCGCGTGCTCGAGGTCCTGGTAAAGGACGATGCTGCCCTCGAGCTGGATCACCGCGCGCTGGAACGGCGTCCGCCCCTGGGCGTCCACCGGCTGGGCGAGCTTGGCCTGGTCGGCGATCTCGGCCAGGTACGGAGCGAGCTCCCGGTAGGAGAAGCGCCGCCGGCGGGACGGCATGAAATCGAAGGTGGCGAGCACCTGGCGCCCGAGGTCCGGATAATGGATCGCGACGGATTGGTCCGTCTGGCCGATCAGCGTGAGCAGATCGGGATTGTCGATGACGAAGGTGCGGTAGGAAGCGGCCTTTTCCGGGCGGTAGAAGACGTCGAGCAGCCATTCGTCGGGCGGCAAAAGCCGTTCCTTGATCGGCGGAAGGCCCTGGGCGTCGTCGAGGGTGATATCCTGGCGGTTCTGAATCTGCAGAAGCGTGCTCCTCGCGACCGTGTCGAGCGGCTTGAGGCGGCCGTCCGCCAGAACGGGCAGGCGGCCGAACCCGGCCAGGTCGAACGGACCGGTTGGGGCGGGCACGATGAAGGTCGAGGCCAGGGCGGCGAGCGCGACGACGAGTACGGCCGCCGGGAGCCATTTCTGTGCGAAGGCAGCAAACCGGCGCGGCCGGGCCGCTTTCGCGTCCGGAGGCGGGGGGTCGGCGGCAGGCACGGGCGAGTTCATGCGGCGGGCTTGAGCGCGGCGACGCGGCCGGTTTGACGGAGGGGAGCTGC
>JBOHXF010000182.1:0-3790 GCA_050737455.1 Opitutaceae bacterium
CCTCCAGGGGGACCGGCGGGGGGCCGCCCCGAAAAAAAGCCATGATCGCCGCCGCGAGTCCCGCGTCGGCGCGGCGCCCGGCCGCGGCGTCCACCCATTGGCTCCGCTCCTCGCGGTGCACGACGCCCGCAAACGACGGATAACCGGCCCGGTGACCGCGCAGGACCCCGATCCGGCCGTCGCGCCAGGTTCCGATCGCCGCCTCGTGGCCGGCGGTCGCGCTCACGCGCACCGCCCCGCAGCCGGGCCCGAGCGCCGCGTAAAGCATCTCGGCCGGATGAATGCCGTACCAGAAAAAGCCCGGCTGGGTGGGTTCCAGCTTCAAGGGCCCGGAGAATTCCGCGCCGACGACCCGCCCTCCGTCCCGCTCCGCCAGCGCAGCCTGGAGCGAGCCCGCGAAGCGGAGGCTCGAGCTGGTGAACAGGGGCGTGCCGTGCATCCGGGACAGCTCGGCGATCGCCCGCGCGTCGGCATGCGTGGTGGCGAACGGCTTGTCCATGAAGACGGGACGGCGCAGGGGAGCGATCTCGGTGAATTGCGCCCGGTGCGCCCGTCCGTCCACGGCGGTGAGAAGGATCGCGTCCACGGACTCCGCGAGCTCCCGGGGCGAACCGACGATGGCCAGCCCGTACCGCTCGCGGAGCTTTCTCGTGAAGCCGTCCACCCGGCCGGCGCTCAACCCGAAGTCGGGCGATGCGCCGGGAAACCCGGCCACGATACGCCCGCCTCGGATGTAGTCGGGATGGGCGGGATTGTTGAACAGCTCCGCGAAACCCTCGACATGGCTCGTGTCGAGGCCGAGGAGGCCGAGGCGCAGGGGCCGGATCGGAGGCATGGGTGGGGGGATCGGGGACGAGCGGGATTCACTCAGGCGGCCGGAAGCCGCCGGGACCGCCGTAGGCGAGGAACTTGCGGTACACGACCAGGGTCCCCCCGACCGCGGGCAGGAAGCAAGCCGCGGCAAAAAGATAAATGTAGCGATAATCCTGATGCAGGCGGTCCAGGGTCCAGCCGAAGACCGGGCCGCCCACGATGATGGCCACCGCATTCACGGCGGCCATCGCGCTGTACAGCGTGCCGAACCGGTGCTGGGGGAACACAAGCGGGGGCACCGCCTCCTTCACCGTACCCCACAGTCCCGTGATCGTGCCATAACCAACGAAGGCGATGGCGAAACTCTTCGCGTCGTGCACGAACACGAACGCGGCCAACGACGCCGCCAGACAAAGGCTCAGCGTGAGAATGACCATCCGCAGCGGATGAATGCGGTCGGCCAGCCAGCCGGCGGGGTAGGATTGCAGCAGGGAGAGACCGAGCTGCAGGGCCGCCAGCTTGCCGTACGTGGCCATGCTCAGGCGCAGGGACAGCGCGAAAAACAGATTGAACAACTCGGTCGGCAGGGTCGCGACGTAGCTCAGGGCGACCGATATGAAGAACCACCGATAAAACGGATTGGACACGCAGTCGCGGGCGTAGGTCTTGACCGCGGCCCACGCCCGGGCGAGCCGGGCCGCGGGGCCGCTCCCCTCCGTCCCCCGGGTTCGCGCCTCCTCCTCCGGAGGCGGATAGGGCCCTTCCCGCACATTAAGGCACATGGCGGCGAAACTGACGCCGTAAACCGCCCCTATACCGAGGCAGACCAGGGTAAGGTGCTGTTGCACCTTCCCGAGGAGCTCGTAGTCGAACGTGATGGCGGCGCCGAGCGACACCACTCGAAACAGGGCGTAGAATCGGCCCAGGAATGCGTGGGGCACGACGTCGCTGATCAGGCTGGCGAATATCGTCCGCCCGACGATCGAGCAGAATTTGAACGTCATCCAAGACACCCCGATCGTCAGAATGACGGCCGCCGCCGCGCTCGGCGCCCAGGCCCCCAGCGCGCCATGCAGCGCGCCGCCCAGATCCGGGCTGAAGGCCAGTCCGGCCATCGCGAGCACGGCCAGGGGGGCCTGGGCCGCCAGGAAAGGGATGCGGCGCCCCCAGCGGCTGCGATAGCGGTCGCTCCGGTAGGCGACCACCGGGCCCAGCACGATCGCCATGATCTGCGGCAGGCTGCCCAGGAGGAGCCCGGCCGCCAGATCCGAGATATGGTATTGCTCCAGCAGGAGCTTGACGGTCGTGGGAGCCGACGCGTCCTCGATGTTGAATCCGAAATCCCCCCACAGGAGCCAGAAGCACAGGGCCGCCAGCCCGGCCGAGGTATATAGTAGCGTCCCCGCCCGCCAACGGCGGCGCCCACCGGCCGCGGATTGTCCGCCGGACGCGCCGGGATCGGCAGGGGACGCTGGCGGTGACGGGACGATGGCGCCTTGTATCGCGCCCCGAGAACCATGCAAGAAAAGATTCTTCACCGGCCGGTTTTCGGCTTGCGGCAACCGCACGAAGAGGTAACCTAACGGTTACTTTAAGGTCAGCCGTCCGGCCCGCGCGGGAAGCGGGCCCGCTTGCTCCCATGCCGACATCGACCGCCCACCGATCCGCGTCCGCGGCCCCCGCCCCGGACTGGCGCCGGCGCCTGCGCGCCGGCCAGGTCATCCCCGCCCTGCCGCTCGCCCTCGGCCGGGCTCGGCGATGGGACGAGCGGAGCCAGCGCGCTCTTGTGCGCTATTATGTGGAGGCCGGCGCCGGCGGCCTGGCGGTGGGGGTGCATTCGACCCAGTTCGCCATCCGCGATCCCGGGATAGGCCTGTACGGGCCCGTCCTGGAACTCGCGGCCCGGGAAGCGCGGCCCTCGGAGGGGCGCCGGCCGGCGGCGGCGGGAGCCGCTCGCGGACCGTCTCCGGCGGCTCCGGGCTCGCCCGCGCCCATCCTGATCGCTGGGGTGATCGGCCGGACACGGGCTGCCGTGAGCGAAGCGCGGCTCGCGCGCGAGCTCGGCTACGATGCCGCCCTGCTGGGCCTCGGCGCCTGGTCCGGCGAAAGCGACGCGGCCATGCTCCGGCACTGCCGGTGCGTGGCCGACGAGCTGCCGATCCTCGGCTTCTACCTCCAGGAGGCGGCCGGGGGCCGCCCGCTCGGCTACCGGTTCTGGCGGCAGTTCGCCGAGATCCCGAATGCCGTCGGGGTCAAGATCGCCCCGTTCAACCGCTACCGGACTTTCGACGTGGTCCGTGCGGTGCTCGAGGCCGGCCGCGACGAGCTCGCTCTGTACACGGGCAATGACGACAACATCATCGGCGATTTGCTCACCCGCTTCACGGCGGGCGGTCGGTCGCGCTGGATGGACGGCGGGCTTCTCGGCCAGTGGGGGATCTGGACGCGCGCGGCCGTGCGGCTCTTCGGCGAGATCCGGCGGGCCCGCAGCCGCCCCGGGCTCGGCCCGCTCTGGATGGAACGCAACGCCGCCCTCACGGACGCCAATGCGGCCGTGTTCGATCCGGCCCACGGCTTCGCCGGCTGCCTGGCCGGCATCCAGGAGGTGCTGCGCCGCCAAGGTCTCGTGCGGAGCGCCGCCTGCCTCGATCCCGCGGAGCGGCTCTCGTCCGGCCAGGCGGCGGAACTGACGCGGGTGACCCGGGCGTATCCCTGGCTCGTGGACGACGATTTCGTAGCGGCCAACTTGGATCGCTGGAGGAGCTGACGGCCCGGTCCATCGCTCCCTGGGCATCGTGAACCCCGCATTCCAAATGAAGATCGGCATTCTCACGGACATGGAGGGACTGGCCGGCGTCGATCGACGCGCGCAAATCCTGCCCGCCCAGGAAGAGGGAGACCGGCTGTACGCCGGCGGCCTCGCGCATCTGGCGGCCGACACGAACGCCGCCGTGGCCGGAGCCTGCGACGCCGGCGC
>JBOHXF010000183.1:0-11673 GCA_050737455.1 Opitutaceae bacterium
CGCGTAAACATGCGCGCCATCCGGAGCCCCGGGGAAATATCGGTTGAAATCCGCCTCATAGCGGTGGTCCTTGCCGCGCACGATCCCCTCGCAACTATAGGCGCGAAACACGAGGGGCAGCGGCGGATTCCCCCCGCGATACCGGCACGCCACCGCGTCCAGGGTCGCGCCGATCCGCAGGCCGGACCTCGCGAACATGCTTTTATGATCCTCGAAATAAAAGCCCATGGATGGAATGATTGAAAAGAGACATCGCTTGGACGCTGTCGCCAGACAGAGGGAAAAACATCAATCGAGGTGAAAAACCTCGCGCAGCGCCGCCGAAACGGGGCTATGGTCGGGATTGCTCGGCATCACCTCGCCCATGTACCCCCACCAGCGCCGGCACGCCGGGCTCGCCGCCACGGCCGCCCAGCGCTCCTCGTCCTCGATCTCGACGTAGCCGAACAACTGGCGGGTTTGAGGGTGGAGAAAGATCGAATAATTGGACGCCCCATGTGCTTTCAACACTCTTTCCAACTCCATGGGAATCGGCCGGTGCCGACGTTCATATTCGGCCTCGCGGCCGGGGTTGACGGACATGAGGAATGCTTTGCGGATCATGCTGGTTTTCGGGTCGGGGAAAATGGGCCCCACGATGCGGCCCCCGGGCGATAAGGCTATGCTTATCCCAACATGACAGTTCGAATGCCAAGGAATTGGCGGCATTCGACCAGTCAGAATTTAACGTTGAATCGCGGGCGGAGAAGGAGAATCGTTTCCCTCTTCCGATGGCCGCCCCTACCTTGCGTTCACTCGCCCGATCGCTCGGGCTCTCCCGCACGACCATTTCCGACGCCTTGCGCAATTCGCCTCGGGTCAGCCCCAAGACGGTCAAGCGGGTTTGCGCCGCGGCCAGAGCCGCCGGCTACGAGCTCAACCCGCTCACCGGCACCGTCATGTCCCTCATGCGCCGCTCCCGCGGGCAGAAATTTCGAGGGGTGATCGCGGCGATTCAGATCGTCCACGGACCGCAGCCATCTCATGCGGCACGCTACAACGAGAGCGTGCTCTCCGGCGTGTCCGAACGCGCCGAGAAGCTCGGCTTCAAAGTCGAACGCTTCGAGACCAGCCCGGAGGGCATCAGTATTGGTCGCCTCGATATCATCCTCCACACCCGCGGGATCCAGGCGATCGTCATCCTCCCTGCGCTGCGTTCTCCCGATCTGTCCGGGCTGAGCTGGCAGCGCTACACCGCGGTTTACATCGACTACCTGATCGACCGGCCCCCGCTCCACTGCGTCTGTTCCGACCACTACCGCTCGATGATCGCGCTGCTGCAGGAACTGCATGCGCGCGGATACCGCAGGCCCGGGCTTTTCATGGAGATCATGGACGACGAACGCTTGCACTTCCGGTGGGAAGGCGCCTTTCTCGCGGGGCAAAAATACCTGCCCGATATCGAGACCGTCCCGGTCCTCCGGCGCCAACAGGTCACCCGCGGCGACTTCGAATCCTGGTTTAAAGACTACCATCCCGATATCGTGCTCGGCCATCGGCCCGAAGCCCTGGCCTGGATGATGGGATGCGGCGCGGACATTCCGACGACCCACGCCTTCGTCGGCCTCAATTCGCTCCGCACCAATAACAAATGCGCGGCGCTCGACTTTCAGGCGCCGAAGTTGGGCGCCCGCGCCGCCGAACTCGTGATCGGCCAGCTTCTCCACAACGAACTCGGCGTTCCCTCCGAACCCTCGCTCACGACCATTCCCGCCAAACTGATCGACGGCCCGACCTTGCGCCCAGGCATTGCCGGACCCGATTTGACCTGTCAAAAGAGGCCTAAGAAGGCCGTCTCTTGCTGAGGCCGCCGGTGGGACAGCCGATTATAGGCGCCTCTCTCAGCCCGCCGCGAGCTTCAGCAGAAAAACAAACAATTCGACGATCGCCGCCGTGATCGCGCCGCAAATGAGAAATCCAATCGTGTCGACCCGGTCCCATTTGCAGAACTCCCAGTTCGTTTTCGGCCACAGCTTGGTATGATCGAAACGGCCGGGGTTCCGGCGCGTTTCCGCCATGTGGGCGGCCTCGAGTTCCGCCGTAGCGCCGACGGGAGTCTTCATCTTGCCGTAAAACAACGCTATCCGCTTGGCATCGGTCGGCGGAGTGACCCAACTGACCAGGATGAGCACGGCAAACGGGAAAAGCGCATCGAAGAAAAACTGCAGGGTAAGGCGCTGATTGGAGCCGAGAGCCGCGACGTCCACCCCGGCCTTGTCAAGCAACCAGCATTCGAAGTCGAAGCGTCCGCCGCCCATCCGCGGGCTGCCCAGATCGGCGGCGTCCTGGTGGACGACGTTGGCGAAATACACCGGCTCGGGCAGGCGGCCCGGCCTCCGGCTCATTTCCGTCAGGGCGGGGCTGAACCTCAGTGCGGGCACCTTCGACGCGGTCCAGGGAATCACCAGGATCACCAGGGTCGAAAGCACGACGCAGCTCCACACCGCGGGCGCGGTCAGCCGCCGCCAAAAGAAGGTCAGCAAGACCGCGGCGCCAAACGGCAGGTTCACCGTCAACACAAGGTTGAGAATCGATAGAAAGCTGCCCATGAGCCAGGCCGAGACTGCGCCCAGGGCCAACACCGAGACAATCGTCCAGCGCGCGTAATAGACTCCCTTTTTTTCGGAGAGCTCCGGCCAGATCTGCCGATAGACATTGCGCACAAACAGCGAGGAGATCGCGAGCGCCTTCGCAGCCAGGGTGGACATGGTCCCGGCGAGGACTCCGGCCAGCATCAACCCGATCAAGCCCGGGCCGAGCAGCCGACCCGAGAGGGCGCCCCAAGCCGTATCCGGATCGGAAAGACCGTTGATCCCGAAAACGGCCACTGCGATCAGGCCGGTGAAGGCCCACATGATGATCATGATGCGCTTGAGATAATTGCCCGACACCCCCGACCGCGCCGCAAGCTCGTTCTTCGCCGAGCCGCAGATTCCCATGTTGTGGCTGAGGCCGCCGTTCTGGACGATGCTGACCAAAAGAATCCCGGCCACGCTCCAGACGGTGAACTGGCCTGCCTTCGCCGCTCCGAAAAGATCGAACATGGCGCGAGGCACCCTGTGGCCCAACGCACGCCAACCGCCAATAGCATCGAGGCCCGTCGGAATGAGCAGCACCGAAAATGCGATGATCAGCACGCTTTGCAGGCCCTCGTTCACCGCCGCCGCGGCCATCCCGCCCATGACAATGTAGGCGCCCACGACCAGGGCGAAGCCGCCGTAAAACACCCCTTCGTTGAGCAAGGTGATGGTGCTGTGCAGCTCTCCCCGGGCGTCGAGATCGCGCAGGCGCTCGAGCTCCGGCATCATCGCAGGCGGGAGCGTGTGCGCCGCGTACCGCTTTTCGAGCTGCCGAAGCTCCCGGTAGTCCTCGACCGAAGCGCGCTCCGCCACGGTCCAGGCCGCCTGCGGCTTGACCACCAGCGACGCCGCGATCTTGTAGGCGGTCACATTGGCGAACCCGATGAAAACGCACGCCACCAGGATCTGGAACAGCGCGTAGAACACGCTCAAGCCGCGGCTCGCGTAGCGATCCTCGAACAGATCCGAGAGCGTGGTGAGCCGGACGCGGCGAAACCAAACGTTCATGAACCAAAAATAGGGGTTCATGAAGACGGTCTGAAACGACAACCAGCAACCCGGGGCTCCCTGCTGAAAGACGAAGCTGGCGGTGCTGACCGCTCCCTGCGGTTCGGTCGCATTCCCAAAATTCAGGAAGAATTGATAGAGCTTGCCCAGCTTCCGACCCGCGAGAAAGAAGCCGTCTTCGCTGGCAGCGGCCTTGGAAGCCCGCATGCCGATATAAATGACCGCAAAAATGTACCCGGCAACGATGGCAAGATCGAGGGGATGAAGGCTGCCGAATCTCATCGGAAAATGGCTTTCATTTCAGGAACGAATCCGAGGCGCACCGTTAATGGGTGCGATGCCGGAGACTGGAAAAGGCGGAAGCGGGGGCATTTTGGGGCAAGGTGCGGACCGACGGATCGCGAAAACCGTAGGATCGACCGTTCAGGGTGGCCACCTCCGATGCGCCGCGCCGGGCGGTTGATCTTCGGACAGTCCGGCAATAAACCGGTTTCCCCGGGATGCCGCGGGCGCCGGGCCCGCCGGCTGCGCCGATCCCTCCTCGACTCCATGCCCGGAAATGGGTTTCCTCTTGGCATCAGCCCCGAACCCCGCTCATGAGATTCGTCACCCTCCTCTTTAGCCTCGTGCTGTTCGGAGCGTCGGGATTGACCGCGGCCCCCGAGGCACCCTCTTCCGGCGTCCCCGTGGGCTGGCTCGGCGGCACGGCTCCCGCGCGGCCCTCCGGCGTCAGCTTCGGTGTCCCCTGGCCGCGCGGGGCCGTCTCGCCCGCGCAAACGTTCACCCTCTCCACCGTCGGCCGGCGTACCTTGCCGGTGCAGACCTGGCCGCTCGCCTATTGGCCGGACGGTTCGATCAAGTGGACTGGGGTCGCCACCGTCGCCGGCCCGAACGATCGAGGTCCGTTTCGGTTTTCGCCCGCTCTCGCCCCGACCTCCTTTCCGGCCGCGGAGACCGCTATCCGGGTCACCCGGAGCGACACGACCTATTTGATCGACGACGGCCGCCTTCGCGTGCGCATTCCGATGCACGGCGACCGATTGGTCGACTCGATCGAGCTCGACGGCCACGAAGTCGCCGCCGACGGCCGCCTCCTTTGCATTCTGCAACACGGTCCGGACGGCGAACTTTCCACCCCGCCCCGCGAACTCGACGGTACCCGAGTCGATCGGGTGACCGTGGAGCAGTCAGGCCCGGTCCGCGCCGTGGTGAAAATCGAAGGCAAGCACGTCGGCCCCCACGGCGGCCCGGCGTGGCTGCCGTTTGTCGTCCGCCTCTATTTTTATGCGGGGCAAACGTCGATCCGCATGGTGCACACCTTCGTGTACGACGGAGGCCAGTTCCAAGACTTCATCCGCGGACTCGGGGTGCGATTCGACGTGCCGATGCGCGAGCAGGTGCAGAACCGCCAGATCCGCTTCTCCGGTCAGGGTGGCGGCCTTTGGTCCGAACCGGTCCAACCCCTGGTCGGCAGGCCCGGCCGGTTCGCCGCCGATCCCGCCACGGGCTCCGATGTCTATCCCCGGCAGATCGCCGGCCGGCGCGTGCCCGATCGCGAACGCTACAGCGCTCGCGGCCGGGACTTGCTCGCCGATTGGGCCGTCTGGGACGACTTCAAGCTCGTCCAGCCCAACGCCGACGGATTCACCGTGCTGAAGCGGACCAATCCCGAGAGTGTCTGGCTCCCCGCCGGGGCCGGTCGGCGCGCCTCCGGCCTCGTCTTTGCCGGCGACGTCACCGGCGGCCTTGCGGTCAGCCTCAAGGATTTTTGGCAAACGTATCCGAGCGAACTCGAGGTTCGCCATGCGAGCACCGGCACCGCGCAGCTCACGGTCTGGCTCTGGTCGCCCGACGCTCCCGCGATGGACCTGCGTCACTACGACACGCACGGACACGGCCTCAACGCCGTCTACGAGGACGTGCGTCCGGGTTTCAGCACGCCCTACGGCATCGCCCGCACCCACGTGCTCACTCTGTTCCCCACGAGCGGCATTCCTTCGAAGGAGGATACGGCAAAAATGGCCGTCCTCGGCGCCGCGCCTCCCGTGTTGCTCTGCACTCCGTCGTACCTGCATTCCGTTCACGCCTTCGGCTACTGGGGCCTTGTGGACAAGTCCACGCCGGTCAAGGCCGCGATCGAAAAGCGCCTCGCCGCCACGCTCGACTTTTATCTCACCCAGCCCGAACAGCGAAACTGGTATGGATTCTGGGACTTCGGCGACGTCATGCACTCCTACGATCCCGTGCGCCATGTATGGCGGTACGATCTCGGCGGCATGGCGTGGGACAACACGGAGCTCGGCAGCGCCATGTGGCTTTGGTACAGCTTCCTGCGCACCGGCCGCGCCGACGTTTTCCACATGGCCGAGGCCATGACCCGCCAGACAAGCGAGGTGGACGTTTACCACCTCGGCCCGTTTGCCGGGCTCGGTTCCCGGCACAACGTTCGCCACTGGGGCGGCGGCGCGAAAGAGGCGCGCATCAGCCAGGCCGCTTACGACCGGTTCTACTACTACCTGACGACCGATGAACGGACCGGCGACATCATGCACGAGGTGCGCAACGCCGATTTCAAAATGATCGCATACGACCCGATGCGCTATGCCCAGCCCATCACTCCCGCCGAGAAAAGGATCGCGCCCACCCGCGTGCGCCTCGGCCCCGACTGGTTCGCCTTCCTCGGCAACTGGATGACCGAGTGGGAACGGACCGGCGACACGCGTTGGCGCGACAAAATCCTCGCGGGCGTCGCCAGCCTCAACGCCATGCCCCTCGGCCTGCGCACTGGAAAAAACCTCGTTTTCGGCTACGACCCCGCCACGGGCCGACTCTATGCGCTCAACGACCAGGCCGGCATCTACAATCTGGCGACCATCATGGGCGGGGCTGAGGTCGTCTTTCAGCTCAACCGCTGCCTCGCCGATCCGCGCTGGCACAAGCTCTGGCTCCAGTATTGCCGGCTCTACGACGCTCCGAAGGACGTCATTCTCCGCGACATGAAGACCGGCACGGAGGGCTCCGACGCCCGCTACGTGCGCGACGGCCGCCTCGCCGCCTACGTCTATCACGAGACCCATCAGTCCGCCTTCCTCCGAGTCGCGATCGACGATCTTCTGCGCTACGGCCACGGCGCCGGTGAAGACATCGTTCACCATGTCGATGGTCCCGTTACACTCACACCGGTGGACGAGGGTCCGATGGCCAACACCAACAACGCCGCCCAGAACGGTCTCGAAACCATCGCGATGCTGGGCCTGGTTGGCGACAAGCTCCCGGCCGACTTTCCGGCTGTGATCCCCATTCCGCCCAATCGGCCTCGCCCCTCGCGACCTCACCGCTTCAACCCGGCCGCCAACCGATGAGCGGCTGTATCTTTTATTTCATCACAGGCATTTTGATTTTCCGTTTTCATCCATGAAGCCGCCTTTCGTCAGCCTTTCTTTGTGCGCGCTCCTGTTTTTTTTCTCGACCTCGGCGTCGGGGGCGGCGCACCCCGCCCTCGTCCAAACCGCCGCAGCGCAGGACGACGCCGATCTCGTCGCCTTCGAGCACCTCGCCGCCGCCGTCAAGGCAAAGGGCTTCACCCACCTGGCCATCACCACCGGTCTGCCGCCCTCACTCTGGCAGTTTCAGCCGCCGGGCGATCCGTATCCCGGCTGGTTCGTCAACAACGCCAGCCTGCTCAAGATCTTCCCGCCCGCCGAGCTTCGCCCCTTCGTCGATGTCGGCTATGCGCACCGCGTTCAACGGATCCTCGCCGCCCGCGGCAAGGTTCTGAAAAAATTCGGCCTGAAGGGACAGTGGGATTCCGACGAACCGCAGACGCTGCCTGAGGCGTTTTTCACCGCCTATCCGCAACTGCGCGGCCCGCGCGTGGACCAGCCCAACCGCGCTCGCGCGCCGCGTTTCGCGCCGTGTGTGGATCGGCCGGAGGTCTTGAAGCTCTATCGGGAGGCGCTCCAGGATCTCTGGGCGATCTGCCCGGAAGTGGACAGCTTTAGTTTTCTCACTTCCGACTCCGGCTCGGGATTTGGCTGGGTGCCTGCTCTCTACGCCGGGATCAACGGTAATAGCGATTTCAAGGATCGTCCGATGGCCGACCGCGTTGCGGGCTTCATGAAGAACTTCCAGGCCGCCGCCGACCCGATTCACCTCACCGTCTCGGTCAGCCTCAACCCAATTCAGCCGCGTTCGTGGATGACCGCGACGTTTTCGCCGGAGGTGCTTGCGTCGATCGTGCGCGAGCTGCCGCGCGGCATGGCCGTGTCCGGTCACGAGGGACCCGATGGACGAGCCTTCCATGGTCTGCCGCGGACCGGCTATACGTCTTTTGGCGGCGCGTTTTACCCTGTCGTGGGCCTGCCCTCCGCTCTCCTACGGCCGCAGGGGAGCGCCGGCAATATCGTCGAACGCGCCCAATCCCGGCGCCGGGCGGCCGTCGCCGAGGTCGGCGAAGCCAATGCCGATGATTTTGTCGCGATCGAGGACGCCCTTTCCGACGCCACCGTGCGCCTCGATACGCTCAATTTCGGCGACATGCTGCGGTTCGGCACGGTGCTGGCCCGGTGGATCGACCGGCCGATGGTTCCCTTTCCCGCCGAGCTCGATCCTGAGGAAAAAGAGTATTATTATCCGTACCTCTTTCAGGCCCGCAGCCCGGCGCAGGCCGACGACCTGGTCGACATCCAGGGTATGCTGATGTACCGCGGCTGGGGCGCGAAAATGCTCTTCCACCGCGTGATAGAAACCACCCTGCCCGATGTCCAACGCGCCACGGAGGCGGCCCAGCGCATCGCCGCACGAGCCAAGGATCAAACCTTCCGGCACGCCTGGCATGAAAACGTCCTCCGTCTCGAAGCCATCACCTGCCTGCTCAAATCGGCCGATCACATGGTCTCGTATCAGGCCTATCTCGACCGCGTCCATGCCCTGCACCTCAAGCCCGAATACGATCCTCCGCTGGGCCTGAGGTCCGATTGGGCACGCACCGACATGCTCGCCCTCGCCCGCGAGGAGATCGACAACACCGTCCACCTGCGCGAACTCCTGCAGGAGGCGGACGAGCCGATCATCGATACCGCCCCCACCGCCGGAGGAGAGTACGACATGCGCCTCGGCCCCGACCTCCCCAACCAGCTCAAGCGCAAGATCGGTGTGATGAACGCGCACTGGGAGGACTACGCCCGCATCTTCACTCCGCCCAACCTTTGAACGAGGCGGGCCATCGCTTGAATTTTCCCGCATCACCCATCGCCATCATCGGACCAGGCGCCATCGCCGGATCGCTTGGCGGCACCAGAAAGCATGACCTCCTCCTCTGTGGCCGCCCCCCCCGTCGACCCCCTCGAAGTCGAAACGCCGGCATCCCTCATCCGCATCCGATGTGCGGTCCTCATCGAGCCGAAGCGCGCGACGCCGGTGGACGGGACGCCCGGGCGCCGAACGAATCGCCCGCTATTCGATCAGGAGGGCAGCCTGGACCCCGGGACCGTGCACCCCCTCGATCAGGATGCCTTCCACGTCCGCCGTCTTGGATGGCCCGGTGACCCAGACAACGTTGGGGTCGTCGCCCAGCGCAGCCACGGCGGCGGCGAGATCCGGCATAATCTGCGCCCGGCGCACCACGACGATGTGGGCCCAGGGCGCGAGCGCCGCGAGACGGGAGGGCGTATCGCGATCGGACAGAATCAAGGTGCCCGTCTCGGCGATCGCGCCGGAAGCGGCGGTGACGCCGAATTGGTAATCGTCAATCCGGCGGCGGTCGAACTCGGTCTCGACCGCAAAATCCCTCGGCATCGCCGTTCGCAACCAAGCCCACACGGCCGGATCGCAATAGCCGTGCCGCCAGTCCTTGGCGGCGAGCAGCGCGGCCAGCTCGCCCACATTGTTCAGGACCGTGCCGTTGACCGCCTTCAATCGCTCCGTGAACAGGGACTGGAGATCGGCCTCGGCCGTCGCGCGGCGCAGCGCGACCAGTTCGTCTTCCCAGTCCGGCAGAGGCGCTCGCCGGGGAAGCGCCGAAAGGGCCGTGCGGACGCGGCCGAGGATGAGCTCGCGGCTGGAGCTCATGAGGGCGAAGCGCCGGGCGCGGCGCTCGCGGGTTTTCCCGGACGGCTTTTCAGCCATTTTCTGAATTGGCCGCCGCGCCAGGCCGGCAGGGTGCGGGAACCCTCCCATGCGCCGAGCGCAGGCACGGGCACCAGTTGTTTCGGCAGGTAGTCGATGATCTTGCCTCCGGCCAGCGCGGCCTGCCAAGCCAGCGGATGCGAGGCCGCGATCGACCACGCCCCCATCGGCGGCGAGCCGGCCGCGGCGAGCGGCGCGTGTTCGCGTTTGCCTTTTTCGCGCAGGCGCAAGAGCAGATCGGGAATCGGGATATCCACCGGGCACACCTCGTTGCACGCTCCACACAGGGAGGACGCTTTCGGCAAGTCGGCCTTGTCCGCGAAATGCTCGCCGGCCAGCAGCGGGGACAGGACCGCGCCGACCGGGCCGGGATACACGCTGCGGTAGGCGTGGCCGCTGGCTTGCCGGTAAACGGGGCAGACGTTCAAGCAGGCTCCACAGCGGATGCAGCGCAGGATGTCGCGGCACTCGGTCGCGAGCACCTCCGTGCGATGGTTGTCGACGAAGATCACGTGCATCTCCTCCGGACCGTCCGGCTGGCCGGCGGCCTTCGGCCCGGAGATGAACTCGGTATAGACGGTGAGCGGTTGAGCGGTGGCGGAGCGGGCCAGGAGGTTGAGAAAGAGCCCGAGATCGCGGTCGCGCGGCACCAGCTTCTCGATCCCGACCAGCGCGATGTGGCACTTTGTCGCCGCGAGCGAAAAACGCGAATTGCCCTCGTTCGTGACGACGACCAGCCGCCCGCTCTCGACGGAGACGAAGTTGGCGCCGGTAAGGGCGACGTCGGCCTCGAGATACTTCCGCCGGAGAAAAGCGCGGGCGCGCCGGGTGATCGTCTGCGGATCGTCATCGTAAGCTCCAAGGCCTTCGCGTTCGAAACTCCGTGCGATTTCCCGGCGGCTTTTGTGAATGATCGGGCGGACGATGTGGCTGGGGTGATCATGGTCGATCTGCACGATGAACTCCCCCAAATCCGTCTCGAGCGCCTCCATGCCGTGCTTTTCCAGATGCGCAGCGAGACCGATCTCCTCGCTCACCATCGTCTTCGCCTTGACCATCTTCTTCGCTCCGCGCTCCTCCATGATGCGGCATACGGCGGCGCAGGCTTCCTCCGCGGTGGCCGCCCAGTGGACCTGGGCGCCGTTGGCCCGGAGTTTTGCCTCCACCTGCGGCAGGTACGCATCCAGATTTTCGATCACATGCTGCTTGATCTCGCCCGCCATCCGCCGAATCCGGTCGGGATCTTCGAACCGGTCGAAAAGCAGCTTGGTCCGCTTCTCGTGCGTCACCTTCGTCCCCCGACAGACCGCGGCCCGCTTTCCAGCCGGGAGCGTGGCGGCGAACTGGTCGATCAATTGCCGGGCCATGGCGGTTAGAGCAGTCCTCCGGTTTTGAGCGCGTCTCGCAGCACCTGTGCGACATGGAAGGTGGGGATCGGTTGCCCTTCCTTTTCGGCCAGACCCCCCAGATGCATCAAACAGCTCAGGTCGATCGACACGAGCGCGTCGGGGGTCGCGGCGCGGACATGCTCGAGCTTGAGCGCGCCCATCGCGGCGGAGACGTGCGGAAAGCCGACCGAGAAGGTGCCGCCGAAGCCGCAGCACTGCTCGTCTTCGCCAAACGGCGCGAGGATCACGCCTTCGATCGACGAGAGCAGCGCGCTCGCCGCCGGCCCAGTGGCGGTGCCCCGCGAGTGGCAGGACCGGTGAAAGGCGATGCGGGCATCATAGCGGCCCGGCCACCGGGTCACGCCGAGGGCGTTCACGATGAAGTCGGTCAACTCCCACGCGCGGCGGCCCAGTCGCCGGACTTCGCGCAGATCGGGCTCCTTTTCGAATTCGAGCAAGGCACCGTGAAACAGCATCGCCGCGCACGAGCCCGAGGGCACGATGACCGGCAGGTCGCCATCGAACGTCCTCAC
>JBOHXF010000184.1:0-4327 GCA_050737455.1 Opitutaceae bacterium
GTTTCCTATCTCGTGAAACCGCCGACGGCGGAGATGGTCGAGAAGGCCTTCCGATTCGTCCATCTGATCCGGGATGAGCGCGACGCGGACGGACGCTCCGCCGGGGCCGCCCGGGAGCCCATCCCGGTCGGTTCGCAGCGAGTCTTTCTCGTCCTGGCCGTCCTCGGCATCGTCGTCGCCGCGGGAGCCCTGATCTTCCTGATGTTCATGAAATAGCGCGCCCCGGCCTATCGCGCCTCCGCCTTGCCTGCGCGTGGAGCGCTCTCCGTGGCACGCACCCCCATCGGGCTCCCCGTCGGCGCGGGGGTGTGCGCGCGCGTCGGCCGGCGCGCTCTCGGCGCCGTCTCGGGCAGCCACTGGCCCCCGACGCCGGAAATCTGCTGTTGGGCCGTGAGCCGCAGGATGCGGAAACCCAAGGGCGGCAAATCATAATTCACGCCGAGCTCCCCGGCGCCCTGCAGCCATACGGCTGCGGTGCCGCGCCGTCCCTGGCGGGCGGAATGATTTCGAACGAAAAGGTACAGCGTCCCCGAGTGGGCCACCCGCGCGGCCACCGACACGTCCGGGCTTCCGGCCTCGACCTCAATGAGGAGCGGCCGGCTTCGGACCAGTTCCGGCCCGTAGTGGCGGAGCATCCGCCCGATCGCGGCGGCGGCCGCGAAGGCCGGCGCCGCCCCATCCGGCTCGCCGATCGGCGCGGCGGCTGTGCTCGTCGGGACACCCCGTGCCGCCCACCGGCCGAAATCGGCCCCCCCGAACATCAGGGGGGTGTTGATGACCGTCGCTCCATCCTGAATCGCGAGCAGCGCGTTTGCGTTGTATTGGGCCGCCACCAGCCCGCCTTGGTCGCCGCCCGGAGCGCCGCCGACCGTGGCGGGCGCGCCGCTTCGCAGTTCGGTGATCATGGGCGGAGCGTCCGGCTGGGCGGCCTCGAGCGCTACGAGGTCGCTCGCGGTTTCGTCGATCTTCCACGGGTGATCGACGGTGATGGTATCGAAGACCTGGGAAAGCACCGGATCCGCGCTGTCGCGGCACTCCTTCGTCCAGCAGCTGAAGATCGGCACGTCGATTCCGGCCGCCCTCGCGTCCTCGTAGAGCGCCTTGAGCGCCGGGACACGCTCCCGCTCGGGAATGTTCGGGAAGCGATCATACTCGCCTTCGATCTGCACAAGGATGACGCCGCCGCGGCCCGGCGCCCGGCGGGTCACCTGCTGCGCCGCGATGACGGGGCCCACCGCACGCATCCAATCGCGCTCCCATTTCAGGAATTCGGGAAGCTCGCCGCGCAGCCAGTCGCTCCCGGCGTCCGGTGGCCGCTTGCCGGGCATCCAGGGCGGGAAGCCTCCGCCGTCCCGCTCACCCACGTACGGACCGGGCCGGACGATGGTGTAGAGCCCGAATTCGTCGTGGGCCATCCGCAGCCAGTCCCGGAGCCCGCCGTGGTCGATCTTCGAAAAGTCGTCCGGACCGGCCGGGGCCGCCCGCTCGCGCAAACTCCATGGTACGACGGTTTCCACAGCGTTGCAGCCGGCCTCGCGGATTCGCCGAAACCGGTCCCGCCACAGCGCCCGCGGGCACCGGAAATAACGAAACGACGTGGAAAAAACGAACACGTCGCGGTCGTCGATCGTCAGGCATTGGCCGTCGTAACGGATTCGATCGGGGTTCGCAAACGAGGCGGCGGCTCCGAGCGCGGGCGGCCCGAAGCAGCCCAGCGCAAGGCCGAACCCGAGGATCCGGACCCATGCGGCCGGCTTACTCGAACGCGCGCCGAGCCTCCAGGGCGTCCTTGAGTGTGACCGAATCGGCATAGAGAACGCCGCCCCCGCTCGGCAGGCCGAAACCGATCCGGCTCGCCTTGACAGCCGCTCCCGGCGGGACCTGCTCCAGGAGGTAATGGCACGTCGCCTCGCCTTCGACGTCGTTGGCGAGGGCAAGGATGAGTTCGCCCACTTCGCCCGAGCGGATGCGCCCGATCAGGGGAGCGAGATTAAGATCATCGGGCCCGACGCCTTGCAGCGGGGAAAGGCGGCCATAGAGCACGTGGTAGACCCCGCGCCAGGCGCCGCTGCGCTCGATCGCAGCCAGATCGGGCACATGCTCGACGACGCAGACCAAACGCCGGTCGCGGCGTTGGTCCGCGCAAATCGGGCAAAGTTCGGATTCCGCCAGATTGCCGCAGCGCGAGCACCGACGCACCGCGCGAGCGGCCTCCTCCAGCGCACGGGTGAGCTGCGCGAGCCGTTCCGGCCTTTCGATGAGCAGGTGCAGCGCGATCCGCTCGGCCGAACGGAACCCCAGGCCCGGCAACCGCTTGAGCTCCCGCTGCAAATTCTCGAGGGCCGTGGCCACCGGGCCGTCAGAGCAGGCCGGGCATTTGAAGCGCCGCGGTCACCTTCTGCATCTCCGTATCGTGAACCTGCTTCGCCTGTGCGGCGGCATCCTGGACGGCGCCTAGAATCGTGTCGGCAACAACCTTGGCCTCCTCCTTGAGAAACTCCGGATCGAGCGTGAGCCCGGTGATGCGGCCGGCGGCCGTCGCCCGGACGCGGACGGCCCCCCCGGCAGCCGTCGCCTCCAGTTCCCTGCCCTCAAGCTGGGTCTGAAGCGCTTCGATCGAGTGCTGCATCTTCTGCGCCTGTTTGAGAAGTTTGCCAACGCCGGCCACGGTGAAGAGGTTGAACGCCGGCCGATTTCGGTCAAGATCGACCGAAGCTCCCTGTCCTCATGCCTGTCACCGTCCTTGTTCCGCTGGCCGAATCGTTCGAAGAGACCGAACTGGTCTCCCCCGTCGATCTGCTCCGGCGGGCGGGCGCCGCGGTGACGGTCGCTGCTCTCTCCGATGAGCGTCGGGTGACCGGCCGCAGCGGGATCCCGATCGAGGCCGATGCCTCGCTTGCGGCGGTGATCGGCCGCGATTTCGACTGCGTGCTTCTGCCGGGCGGGCCGGGCGTCAAGCGCCTTCGAGCGGACGCGCGCATCGTCGCGCTGGTGCGTCGGCAGCACGCCGCGGGCCGTTGGATCGCCGCCATTTGCGCCGCGCCGGCGGTCCTGCACGATGCCGGCCTCCTCGCCGGGCGCCGCTTCACGGCCCACTTTTCGATCGCGGACGAAGTGCCGGGCATCCTTTCGGCCGAACGAACCGTGGCGGACGGGCGGCTGCTCACCGCGCGCGGAGCCGGGGTCTCCGTCGATTTCGGGCTTCTGCTGATCGAGCGGCTTTTTTCCGCCGAAAAGGCGGCCGAGGTCGCCCGCTCGATCGCCGCGTAATGGCCCGCATCCGCAACGGGGTTGCGTCGCCCGCCGTTCCCGATTCGAATCGCGGCTTTCGGTACCCCTGATGTCCCGACCCATGGCCCGATGGGCCGACTGACCCCCATCCTTCGGTTCTCCCCTTTCGCGCCGGAAGCGACCGGGCGAAGCTTTTTCGCGCCATGTGCGGGATAGCCGGCTACCTCGACCCGGGATGCGGCGCGGCCGATCGCGAATCGGCCGTGCGCCGCATGTGCGCGGCGATGGCGCACCGGGGCCCGGACGAGGAGGGCCTGCGCTCCCAAGGGCCGCTCACCCTGGGTTTGCGCCGCCTGGCGATCTTCGATCCGGCGAACGGCCATCAACCCATGACGAGCCCCGACGGGCGGCTCGTGCTCGTCTTCAATGGGGCCATCTACAACTTCCGGGATCTGCGACGCGATCTGGAGCCGCACTGGCCCTTCCGGACGGCATGCGACACCGAGGTCCTGCTCGCCGCGTACGCGCGCTGGGGGAGCGACTGCCTCGATCGGCTTCGAGGGATGTACGCGTTCGCGGTCTGGGACGCGGCGGAATCGTCGCTGTTTCTTGCGCGCGACCCGTTCGGGATCAAGCCGCTCTACTACCGGCGCGACGGCGAGCGCCTGCTTTTCGCTTCGGAGCTGACCGGCCTGTACGCATCCGGCGCCGCCCGTCCCGAGATCGATCCGGCGGCGGTCTCCGACTATCTCGGTTGGTTCGCGGTTCCCGCCCCGCGCACGATCTACCGGGACTCCTTCGCCTTGCGGCCAGGGGAGTGCGCGACCCTGCGCGAAGGCCGGCTGCAGACGCGCCGGACCTGGAGTTTTGGCGCGATCGCGCCCGCCGGTGCGATCTGTTCCAGCCGGGCGGATTTTATCGCGGAGCTTCGCGCGCGATTGGAAGACGCCGTGAAGGCCCACCTGTCCGCCGACGTGCCGGTCGGGGCGTTCCTGTCCGGAGGATTGGATTCGGCCGCGATCGTCGGACTGATGACCCGGGTCGGCGGCGGCCGGCTGCGCACGTTTTCAATCGGCTTCGACGAGCCGGGCTGCTC
>JBOHXF010000185.1:0-3748 GCA_050737455.1 Opitutaceae bacterium
GGATCAGTGTGCGCCCGCGCGCCGCGCGGGCGCCAGCCTCTTTTGTTGCGGCGGGAACCGGTCCGCCTCTACCAGTCTATGGCGTGGATCGGCGCGATTCGCAAATGAAGATCGTGGTGCTCCAGGATTTCCTGCGGAGCGGAGGGACGGAGCGGCAGTCCATCCTGCTCGCCCGGGGGTTCCGCGCCCGACGCCAAGACGTCCTCCTGCTCACGTTCCGCCCGGGCGGCCCGCTCCTGGACACGATCGACGGCGTCGAGCACCAGTCGCTCCAGCCCCTGGACCTGCGGTGGGACTGGTTCGCTCCGGCACTGACCGCCCGGATCCGGCACGAAAGGCCCGATGTCGTGCTCGCGATGGGCCGGATGGCCAACTGCCACCTGGGATTCTTGTCCGGGGCCATGCGCGGCCGCTCCGGCCGGCCCGGCGTCGCCGTCGCCACTTTCCGGACGGGAAAGAGGCTTCCCTGGCTGTTCCGCCGGTCGCTTCGGCTCGCCGATCACGTCGTCGCCAACAGCCATGAGGCCGCGTGCCGGTTGCGCGAGGCGCGCCGCGTGCCGGCGGAGCGCCTGTCGGTCATTCATAATTCGCTCGTGTTCGACGGCGAGGCCGGCATCCAGCCCGAAGCCCAACGCCGCGAGGATCTGCGGCGGCGCGTGGGCGCCGGTCCCGACACGGCGGTGCTCCTCTGCGTCGCGATGTTCCGGCCGGAAAAGAACCAGCGGGGACTCATCGAGACCGTTTCCGGCCTGCCCGCGGAAGCCGACTGGCAGCTCTGGCTCGCCGGCGACGGTCCGGCCCGGCGGGGCTGTGAAGCCCGGGTGCGGGAGCTGGGGCTCGACCGCCGCGTGAAATTCCTGGGATTCACGCCGGATCCCGAGGCGCTGTACGCCGCGGCCGACGCGGCGGTCCACGCCTCCCGAAGCGAGGCGCTTTCCAATTTTCTCATCGAGGCGCAGGCGCACGGCCTTCCGGCGATCGCCTACGAGGCCCAAGGCGTTTCCGAGTGCTTCCTGCCGGACCAAACCGGCTGGACGATCGGACGGGACGACTGCAATGCTTTCCGCGCCGCGGTCGTCCGCCTGCTCGGCGAGCCGGCTGCGGCCCGGCGGGACCGGGCGGCGCAGGCGCGGGCGTTTGCCCGGGATCGCTTCGATCCGAACCGCCAAATCGAAGCCTACCTTCAGCTCTTCGGCCGCCTCCTCGGTCAGCGATAGCCGGCTAGCGCGGATGTTTCAGGAAAACGCTCGAAGATCGATCGAAACGGCGAGCAGCAAAGGGAAAAGCCGGCCCCGGCGCGCCCAAAGGCCCATCGCCGGTTTGTCTTCGCCCGTGATTGCCCGGCGGCTTCGCTCGAGTTTCGCCCGGATTTCACGAAATGGACGGGCTAGGGGCTCCTTGAATTCCCAAACACGGTGTCAACAGGTCAAGTTTCCCAATATGCAGGTCTGAGGGGAAGCCTCGCTAGAGCTTGCCGCCGTAGACCGCATCCGCCCCCAGTTCCTCCTCGATGCGGAGGAGCTGGTTGTATTTGGCGATCCGGTCGGTCCTACAAAGCGAGCCCGTCTTTATCTGGCCCGCGTTCGTCGCCACCGCGATGTCGGCAATGGTCGTGTCCTCGGTCTCGCCCGACCGGTGGGAGACGACCGAGGTGTACGCGGCCTCCTTCGCCATCTCGATCGCGTCCAGGGTTTCGGTAAGCGAACCGATCTGGTTGACCTTGATCAGGATCGAGTTGGCGACCCCGGAGTCGATGCCCCGCCTGAGGATCTCGGTGTTCGTGACGAAGATGTCGTCGCCGACGAGCTGGATCTTGTCGCCGAGCGCGTCGGTCAGCTTCTTCCAGGTCTCCCAGTCGTTCTCGGCGCAGCCGTCCTCGATCGAGACGATCGGGTACTTCGCGACGAGCGCCCGGTAGGTCTCCACCATTTCATCGCCCGTCAAGGCGCGCCCGTCCGATTTCTTGAAGACGTAGCGCTTCTTGTTCTCGACGTAGAACTCGGACGCCGCAGGGTCCAGCGCGAGTGAAACGTCCTTCCCAAGCTTGTAGCCCGCGCTCTTGACCGCAGCGGCGATCGCGTCCAGGGCCGCCTCGGCCGAGTCGAGCTTCGGCGCGAAGCCCCCCTCGTCGCCGACCGCCGTGGACAAACCTTTGTCCTTCAGGATCCTTTTGAGCGCGTGAAACACTTCGGCCCCCATTCGCAGGGCCTCCGCGAAGCTCTTGGCGCCGATGGGCATGATCATGAACTCCTGAAAGTCGATCGGGGCGTCCGAATGGGCCCCGCCGTTCATGACATTCATCATCGGGACGGGAAGCACCTTGGCGTTCGGGCCGCCGAGGTATTTGTAGAGCGGTTGGCCTAGGGCGGCCGCCGCCGCCTTCGCGGTCGCAAGCGAAACACCGAGGATCGCATTGGCGCCCAGCTTGGATTTGGTCGGGGTGCCGTCGAGCTTCAGCATCGCCCGGTCGATTCCCGCCTGGTCGGTGGCGTCGCCGCCGATCAGCATCGGCGCGATCTTCCCCTTGACGTTGGCGACCGCTTTAAGGACGCCTTTGCCTCCGAATCGGGTCTTGTCCCCGTCGCGCAACTCGAGCGCCTCGCGCTCCCCGGTGCTGGCGCCCGAAGGCACGGCGGCGCGCCCGAAGGCGCCCCCGGCGAGGCGCACATCGACTTCGATGGTCGGATTGCCGCGGGAATCGACGATCTCGCGGGCGGTGATGGCGGTGAGGGTGGTATCCATGGAAACCGCCAAAATTGAGAAATTGCCCCCCGCCTGGCAAGGGCGGTCAAGCCGAAGTCAAAATCGATCGCGAACGCCGGCCACTTTTCGCAGGAACCGGCGCAATGCGCTCACCGGTTTCGGGCGGACCGCCTCCGGCAGTTGGGTAAGAAAACCGCGGTCGGCCGCCGTTTGGAGGACCGACAGTCCCTCGTAGTTGCGCGCGGCGAGCCGGGCGGGCGTCAGGATTTCGGGCGGAACCTGATCGAGATGGCCGGCGAACGCGGCGGCATGGAGAGGGGTGTCCCCGTTGTCGTTGCGGGTCATCATCAGTTCGGCGGTCAGCCGTTCCAGCGGGATGCGGTCCAACTGCCCCGTCTCAGCGGCCGCATGGATCGCCGTGAATCCGGTCTTGCTCGCGAGCACCAGATTGTCACGGGTGAGCATCTCCACGGGGATCTGGTCCAAATGCCCCGAAATCGCCGCCGCATGAAATACCGTGTCCCCCGCGCCGGTCGTCTCGCGCATCGTCGCCACCGTCAGGAACGCCCGCGGCACCTGGTCCAAGTGGCCGTTGAACGCCGCGACGTGCAGCGCCGTCTCGCCGGCCAGGTTTTTCCCGGCGAGCGAAGCGGCGGTCACGAAACGCGCGGGGACCCCGTCCAAAGCGCCGTTCTCGGCGGCCTCGTGGACGGGGGTGTTTCCCACCTCCGTCTTCTCGGCGAAGGCCTCCTCGTCGACCAGTTCCGGCGGAAGCTGGGCCAGATGCCCCGATCCCGCCGCGAGATGCCAGACCGTGAATCCGGCATTGCTCCGGCTCCGAAGCGCTTCGCGCGTGATCAGCTCGCGGGGAACCTCGTCGAGATGCCCGCCCTGGGCGGCGTGGTGGATGGGCGTATATCCCGCGGCGTTGCGCAGCGCCAACAGCCCGGCCGTCAGGAGTCCCGGCGGCAGAGCCTTGAGTCCGCCATGCCGCGCCGCCGCGTGCAAAGGCGTGTTGCCCGCGGGGTTTCGAGCGGTGAGGTTC
>JBOHXF010000186.1:0-3816 GCA_050737455.1 Opitutaceae bacterium
CCCGCAAGCACGCCCCGCACCAGCTCCGGAATCGCCGTAGCCTGGTCCCCCCGCGGCCTGTAATCACTGACTAATTGAAAGTCCACAACCTAATACTAAGAGATGAGTCGATATTAAGAGACGAGTCGAGATGTGCGGCGCCATTCACCCATTGCAATTACAATAGGATTGTGCGTTCAAAAAAGCTGTTTCGACGCGAGTTGAATTCGCAATCGCCGGAGGATTGGCGAGACCCCTCCGCGCTATGCTCGAAAGAGAACCAAAGAGCCGGAACGCATTGATTTCGCGTGCCGGAGGGGCGGCTGGTTTCCGCCGCAGTGAAACAATGACTCAGAAGTACCCCGGAATCAAATTCTTTTCGTGGCTCCCGCTCGTCCTGACCGCCTCCACTCTGCTTGCGCAACAAGCATCCGTTCAAATTCCCGCCGGAACTCCGTTGCCCGTTCAGCTCGGCAAGCACGTTCCCATGCGCAAGCGAGAGGCGTTAAACTGCCGCCTTCTTTATCCGGTTTACGCGCACAACAAGCTGGCGATTCCAGCCGGCAGCATCGTGCGCGGAACCGTTGTCGCGCTCAAGCCCGACCGCCGGCGTCGCATTCACGCGCGACTATGGGGAGACTTTACTCCGTTCCACACCCCGATCGTTCGCTTCGATCAGCTCGTGCTGCCCGACGGCACAACCGAACGGATTGCGAGCCGCGACGCCACGAACGGCGCGCCCATTCTGCATCTCGCGCCGCCCCGGCGCGAAACGCCGCATTCCCTGATCGTTGCTCAATTCGATCAGCTCAAGCAGGGCGCGAAGGACGCGATCTCAGAGGTGACGGCGCCTGGGAAGAAAGACCGCCTGCTTCAGTACGCCTACCGGCAGCTTCCGTATCATCCGGAGAGAATCGAAACAGCAACGGCCTGGACTGCGACCCTGGCGCGCCCGCTCGTGATTGACCAGAGCGATATCGCCGCCGATGCGAAGGACGCGAAGCTCGACCCACCATCTCCGGCGGCTCGCAAACACCGCCATGCCCACCTGGAACTCGCAAAGGCCGACGCTGAAGATCACGCGTGGCACATTCATGCTTATCTCGAACAGACCATCAGCTCGGCCAATGAAAAGCCAGGAAACACATTTAAGGCTGTGGTCGCCCAGCCAGTCTACAACCCGGACTCCACGCTCGCGATTCCGGAGGGCGCTATCCTGGTCGGAACAATTACGAAGGCCAAACCTGCCCGGTTCTTCGGACGGCCGGGCAAGTTGCGTTTCGACTTTCGCGAGATCAAGTTCCCCGCCCAGCAAACACAGCAGGTGATGGGCACGCTGGCCGGGGCCGATGCGAGCAAATCGCAAAATATCCGGATTGACGCGGAAGGCGGCGTTCAGGCCAAGCCGAAGAATCGCGTGATTGTGCCTCTGGTCCTGGGCGTGCTCGCAAGCCGCACGCTTGATGATGACGGCAGTGTGGCGGGGAACGCCGCTGTCGGCTCGAACGGATTCGGAACCGTGGGCCGGATCGTGAGCATCGCGGGGAATTCAAGAGACCTGGCGGCGGCCTTTGGATTCTACGGAGTCGGCGTATCGATATCGGAACGCTGGCTGGTTCGGGGGCAGAACATTACATTTGTAAAGAACACCCGGATCGACGTCACGACGGTTCCGGGACGCAACGTCATGGCGAAGAACGGTACGGTGGAAAGCCCCTCAAAAAACGATGAAGGAGCCCATAAGCAAAACCTTCCTCATCGCCGGATTCGTCCTCCCGACCTTCTCCGCCGCGCGGACGCGAGCCGAGCCCCAAACGCCGCCGCCCAACCATAGTCCCATTCTCCGCGCAAATCGAATATTGATTCAGGCGCGGTAACGCTGCATGACCCGGAAGGTCATTTCCCGATACCTGAACCTGTTGTCTCGTCCACTCTGATCGAAGACCCTGGGCAGTTTCTTTCAGCCGATGAGGGATGGTTTTTCAAACTAACCCGCTATCAACAATTCGCGGCGATACGGTGAAATGAAATCGCGCCTTCGCGCCACCCACGACCAACGGGAGGGCCACCAAAGCCAACACCAGAATGGCGCGAAGCGCGTATGCCTGGACGACGAGTCCTCAGAACATCATCCGCATGCCCATCTGCATGCGCCGCGGCGGATCAAAGCTCGTCACCTGTCCGAAGTCCGAACTCCCCTGCGTGCTGTCCACATACGACCCGTTGGGATGGTTCAGCACGTCAAACGACGCCACTGAAACCCCGATCGTCGGGCTCTTATCCGCCTCTGCTGGATTCAGCTTGAAGTCGTATCCCCAGCGCAGATCAAGATCGGAATAATCCGGTCCGATCTCCGAGTTGCGCGGCACCCCCGCCGGACGCGCGTTGAAGAGGCTGGTTCCGTATGTGTCCGCTCCGGTATTGATGCTGTAAGGCGATCCGCTGCGGGCAAACACACCCACCCCCAGGTTCAGCAGGTGCTTCGGGTTGATGGCTCCGTAAAACCCGAAGTGATTCCGGTGCTGCCAGCTCGCCGGCCCCCACTCCGCGTCCGGGTCGCGTTGGTTCTCCGGGAAGAACCAGAACCCGTCCGTGTTATTCGCGTAGTGGCTCCACGTGTACCACGCGAAGCCGGTAAAGCGCTTGTTGAAGCGACCGCGATAATTCACATCCAGCGCCGAGCCAATCTGCGTTCCCTCCGACTGGATCTGCCGGACCTGCGAGTACGCGGGATTGGGCCGTACCGAATAGTCCGGTCCCGGCGGAGCGTTCATGTCTATCGAGCGGTACTGGTCCACGCCGCGGTTCATCCGCCCGCCGACAGACAATGTCCCCTTCTCGCCAACTCTGCGCTCCAGTGAAAGCCCGTATTGAATGGAGTAAGGCGTGCGCAGGTCGGGAGCCAGCGTTGCCAGCGACGGCGCAAGCGCGCTCACGTCCGCGCAGTTGCTCACCGGATAGCACAGCGGCTGTTGGTTGGCGGAAATCTGCAACAGCCGCAACTTGGCCTGCCCATAGCGCGCCAGGTCCAGCAGCGGCCCGTTGCCTGTGCGGTCATAATAGATTCCGCCGCCGCCGCGCAGCACCAGAGCGTGCGCTTGGTTCCAGACCCATGCGAACGAAACACGCGGCGAGAAGTTATTCAAGTCGCTGTCCTGGAAATTCTGCCAGTCATAGCGCAGCCCCGGCGTAACAGAAAACCGCGGAGCCAGCTTGATCTGGTCCTGCACAAATCCGCCCACTTCGTCCTGGCTGTAGACAAACCGCGTCTGCCCTTCCTTCACCGAATATCCTGAAGGATTCCCCGCCTGCTCATTCTGAATCGCCGTCGTGATGATCGTCTTCCCGTCCGCGGCATAGGTCGGGCTGTAAGTGTAGGATCCGTCGCGGTTGGTATTGTCCTCGAACACGTGGCGGCTCAGGTGCGGCACGTTGATCCCGAACTTCAGCGTGTGCGGGCCCAGCGTCCACGTCATCATGTCTTTGGCGCGCAGAACGTACTCCGTCGCAAGCTGGTCGTTCTGGGCGCTGCCGCCAACGTAGTTGCCGTTCACCACAATCTGCGGTCCCTCCGCAACGTCGGAAATCGGATCGTGGTGGCGCTCCAGCACAATCGACGCCTCGTTCAGCGCCCGAGCGGAAAGGATGTAGTTGTCGTGGAGAATCACGTCGTCCTCGCGGCCCTCGGTGTTATAGCCTGCCTCGGGAAGCGTCTGGTTGCCAACGCCTTCATAGCGATTCGACGTGTCCTGATAGGCGTACATCAGCGACGCACTCTGTTTCTCGCTGATCTGGTGTCCCACCTTGAACGAAAATTCCGTGTCGCGTGTCGGCGCC
>JBOHXF010000187.1:0-8621 GCA_050737455.1 Opitutaceae bacterium
GCGAACGGCCTGGGCCCGGCCGCTCCGGTGCCGGCCGACGCCGTGACCCGCTCCGGCAGCGGGCTCGATCCGGACATAAGCGTCGCCAACGCCGAAATCCAAGCGGTCCGGGTGGCGCGGGCGCGGGGACTGGCGCCGGAGGCCGTGCGCCGGCTCGTCGCCGAGCACATCCAGGCCCGCGACTGGTCGGTCTTCGGTGAACCACGCGTCAACGTCCTTCTGCTCAATCTTGCGCTGGATGCCGGAACGTGGCATGAGAGCAAGCCTACTCAGTAACGGATTCTCCCGCCGCCGCCCGGAAATCGGACGCCATGGGCCCGTGACCGATCCAACGCCAAATCCGGATGCGCTTCTCGCCTCCCTCAAACGGGACGAGGCCCGCGGGGCGCGCGGCCGGCTCAAAATTTTTTTCGGCATGTGCCCGGGGGTCGGAAAGACCTATGCGATGCTGAAGGCCGCTCGCCGGGACCGGCAACAGGGCGCCGATCCGCTGGTCGGCATCGTCGAAACCCACGGGCGCCCCGAAACCGCCGCGCTTTTGGAAGGACTGACGGTGCTTCCGCGCAGGCTCGTGCCTTATCGAGGAATCGAGCTGAGCGACTTCGACCTGGAAGCGGCGCTCGCCCGCCGCCCCGCGCTCGTCCTGGTCGACGAACTCGCCCACACCAACGCCCCCGGAGCGCGGCATCCCAAGCGCTTCCAGGACGTGATCGAGCTCCTCGAAGCCGGCATCGACGTCGCAACGACACTCAACGTCCAGCACCTCGAAAGCCGGGCGGACGCGGTCGCCCAGATCGCCGGCATCGTGGTAACGGAGACCGTGCCCGATTCAATCGCCGAACTCGCCGACGAGATCGAACTCGTCGATCTCACGACCGAAGCGCTCCTCGTCCGCCTGCGCGAAGGGAAGATCTATCTGGGAGACCGCGCCGCCGCCGCCAAGGACAATTTCTTCCAGGAAGCCCGGATCACCGCGCTGCGCGAGATCGCCCTGCGTTTCACCGCCGAGCGCATGGACCACCGCCTGCGGGAGCTGCGGACCGGCGGCGAGGGCCAGACGGTCTGGCGGTCCAGCGAGCGCCTCACGGTCGCCGTCGGTCCCAGCCCGTCGTCCACCCGGCTCGTCCGCTGGACCCGGCGCATGGCCGCAGCCCAGGGCGCGGCCTGGATCGCGGTTCATGTGGAATCCTCGCGTTCGCTCCAGCCGAACGACCGGCGCCGGCTCGATCTGAATCTCGCCTTGGCACGGGAACTGGGAGCCGAAGTCGTGGTGACCCACGACGACGATCTTGCGGCGGCGCTCATCCGCGTGGCCCTCCAAAACCGGGCCACGCAGATCGTCGTGGGAAAATCTCTGCGGGTGCGCTGGCGCGATCGCTTCGCACGGGCGGACCTGCCGGAGCGCCTGCTTCGGTCCCGCCTTCCCTTCGACCTTCATATCGTGCCGGCCCAGCGGATGGCCAAACCGGATTTTCGGGCCCGGTGGATCCCGCCTTCCGCGTCCAACCCGCGGGAGTACGCCGAGGTGGCGCTGATCCTGGCGGGGGTGACGCTCCTCGGTTGGCTGGGCGCGCGCCATATCGGCTACGTGTCGGTCGGCATGCTTTACCTCCTCGGGGTGCTGCTGCTCGGCCTGCGGGTCGGCCGCGGCCCGGTCCTGGCGGCGGCGGTCCTGAGCGCGCTGGCCTGGAACTATCTGTTCATCCCCCCCACCTTCACGATGATCATCGGCCATTTCGCCGACCAGGTCCTGTTCGGGATCTATTTCGTCGCGGCGCTGGTGCTGGGCCGGCAGACGGCCCGCATCAAGGCCCAGGAACGCCAGGAACGCACGCGCGAGCAGCACGCGACCGCCCTGCTGCAGCTCTCGAAGGCGCTCACCGCGGCCCGAAGCCTCGATGAGGGCGTCATCGCGGCGCTGCGCCAGATCGACGAACTCTTCGAGGCCAGCAGCGCGGTCCTCTTGGCGGACGAACCGGGAGGGCGGCTCACGCCGCACTTCGCCGGCTCGTTCACCTTGAGCGAAAAGGAGAGGGCCGTCGCGGAGTGGGCGTTCCGGCATCGCCGCAAGGCCGGCCGGTTCACCGACACGCTCCCCTCGGCAGAGGGCTTCGACGTGCCCTTCATCCGCGACGAGCGCCCGCTGGGGGTGCTGGTCGTGCGGGTCGAACCGTCCGCGGCGCTGACCCTGCCCCAGCGCGATCTCGTGGAAAGCTTCTCCGCCCATATCGCCGTGCTGGTGGACACCGAGGCTCTGCGCGCGGCGGGCGAGCGCGAAAGGCTGCTCGCCGAATCCGAGCGGCTGCATCGCACGCTGCTCGACGGGGTGTCGCACGAGCTCAAGACGCCTCTGGCCGTCCTGGGCTCCGTCGCCGAAAACCTGGGATCTGCCGAAGGCTCCCTGCGGGATACGCTGGTGCGCGAGCTGCGCACGGCAACCCGGCGCCTCAACCGGCTGGTGGACAATCTGCTCGATCAAAGCCGCCTCGAATCGGGCACGCTCCAGCCCAAGGTCGATTGGTGCGACGCCGCCGATATCGTCAACGCGGCCCTGGACGGGGTCCAGGATTCCCTTTCGGGGCATCCCTTGGAACTCGACCTTCCGCCCGGGCTTCCGCCGTTCCGGGCCGACTCGGCCCTGATGGAGCAGATCGTCGCGAATCTTCTCCTGAACGCCGCCTTTCACACGCCGGGCGGCACGCCGATTTTTCTCACGGCCGGCGTCGAACCCGGCCGCAAGCGGGTATTCTTCACCGTCGCCGACCGCGGGCCCGGCTTTCCCGTCGAAATGCGCGAGCGGCTCTTTCAGAAATTCCAGCGGGGCGACGCCGCCCGGGCCGGAGGGCTCGGCCTGGGGCTGTCGATCATCCGCGGTTTCGCCGGCGCGCAGGGCGGCAGCGTCATGGTGGGGGAGAATCCGGGCGGTGGCGCGGTGTTCACGGTTTATTTGCCCCATGCCGAGCCCGGCGCCATACCGGACGAGTGAACCGGCCTAGGAATGCAGCCACCGGCCCGCGCCATGCCTGAACCCCCGGCAGGATTCGAGATTCTCGTCGTCGACGATGAGGTGCAGATCCGTCGGCTCCTGCGAGTGACGATCGAATCCGCCGGCTTCGCGGTTCGCGAAGCGGAAAGCGGCCAGGCCGGCCTCGCCGAGATCTCCTACCGGCGGCCGGACGCAGTCATTCTCGACCTCGGCCTGCCGGACGGGCCCGGCCTCGGCGTCCTGCGGCGGCTCCGCGAGTGGAGCCGGGTGCCCGTCCTCATTCTTTCGGTGCGCGGCCAGGACGAGGAAAAGATCGCCGCATTGGACGCAGGCGCGGACGATTATCTGACGAAGCCGTTCAGCGGCGGCGAGCTTCTGGCCCGCATCCGAGTCATGCTCCGGCGGACCCAGCCGCCGGATGCGGTGAAGTTCGTCCGATTCGGATCGGTCGAAGTCGATCTTGTGCGCCGCGTAGTCACCCGCTCAGGCACCGAAGTGCGGCTCACCGCGAAGGAACAGGCGTTCCTTCGCCTGCTGATCCTCAATGCCGGCCGGGTCCTCACCCACCGCCACCTGCTGCGCGAACTGTGGGGGCCGAAAGCCGAAACCCAAACCCACTACCTCCGGGTCCATATGGCCCGCCTGCGGGCGAAGCTCGAAGCCGAGCCCAACCGTCCGCGCCACCTGCGCACCGAATCGGGAATCGGCTACCGCCTCGTCCTTGAATGAGGATGCCGGACGCCGGCAGGGTTGCCCGGAAGGCCATCGACTAAGCCCGCCGCGAAAGGCGCGCGCAATTCCGAAGGACCCTGCTTCAAAAGGGTTACGACTGTCCGTCCAGGGAATTCAAGATGCTCGGGACCGCCCGCCCATAGCGCCAAAATTGCTCCGGAATAATCCGGACGACGAATGACCGCGGAGCTGCTAAAGTGACCACGTGCGACTCGATCCCGCCCACATGTACGACCGGTTCATAGCCGGAGACGGCGGCTACGACGGCCGGTTCTTCGCCGGGGTCATGACGACCGGGATCTATTGCCTGCCCTCCTGCAAGGCGCGGAAGCCCAAGCGCGAGAATATCCGGTTCTTTCCGAGCTGCGAGGCCGCGCGGGCCGCCGGGCTCCGGCCGTGCCTCAAGTGCCGGCCGGACGATTTCGCGCGGGGATCCGATCCGGTGCTCGAGACGATCGAGGCGCTGGTCGCGGAAATCCGAGGCCACCCGGAGTCCTTCGCCGACGCGGCCGCGATCGTCCGCCGTTCCGGCTTCGGGACCACCCGGCTGTTCGAACTGGTTCGGCGCCACTTCCAGTCGACGCCCGCGGAGCTGCTTCTGGAAGCGCGCCTGGCGCGGAGCAAGCGCTTGCTTCTGGAAGGCGGCGCGGGGATCGCCGCGGTGGCGCTCGCGTCCGGCTTCGAATCGCCGTCGGTCTTTCACGCGCATTTTCGCGCGTGCTGCGGCCTGACGCCCGTGACGTATCGAGGCCTTCGGGCCGCGCGAACTTTCTCCATTGAACTGCCGGAAGGATTCCATCTCGGGTATCTTCGGCGCGCCTTGAGCCGCGATCCGCACAGCCTGACCGAGCGGCTGGCCGGAGACCGCTACCAAGCGGCTGTGCGTCTTTCCGGGGTCCCGGCCGTGCTGACGATCGATCTCGGCCATCCGCGCCGCGTCGACGTTCGGATCGATCGCGCGCAGGGCGCGGGATCGAAAGAGGGAACCGGCCTGAACAGGCGGGTGACAGGCACCTCCGGCCGCGGACAGGCTGCGGGGTCCGAAGATGCGGCCGCGGCGCAATCCGCGCGCGGCCATCCGCCCATGGGCGCGGCCGCCCACGCCATTGTCGCCGAACTGCTGGGCCTCGATCAGGACGCGCCGGCATTCGCCCGCCTCGCGAAGCGGCTGGGGTTCGCGCGCCTCGTGGACGGCAGGCCGGGGCTCCGGATCGCCCGCACCTTGAGCCTGTTCGACGGGCTGACGTGGGCCATCATCGGCCAGCAGATCAACTTTCCCTTCGCCTGCATCCTCAGGCGACGCCTGGTCGAATTCGCCGGGCAGCCGCTCGGGAACGGGCTCTACTGCCCTCCCACCCCCGAAGCTGTGGCCGCCCTCGATCCGGATCGGCTGGGGCCCCTTCAGTTCTCGCGCCGCAAAGCCGAATACCTCGTAGGCGCGGCCAAGCTGGCCGCATCCGGACAGCTCGACCTGGAGGGCCTGAAGCGCCTTTCTGCGACGCGTGTGGAACGCGTGTTGATGGGCATCCGCGGCCTCGGCCCATGGTCCGTCAACTATTTCATGATGAGATCGCTGGGTTTTCCCGATTGCGTGCCTGTCGGGGACACGGGCGTGACCAGCGGGCTCAAGGCCCTGTTCGCACTGGATGAGCGCCCGGACGCCGAAGCGACCCTCAGGCTCATGTCCGTGTTCTCGCCCCATCGAAGCCTCGCCATCTCTCATCTCTGGCAGTTGCTACAATCCCCGCCATGAAAACGCTTCTGTATTCCACTTTTCCCACTCCCGTCGGCGATTTCACCGTGGCCGTCGACGACGGCGGCTCGGTCATCGCCACCGCCTTCGGCGGCGTGGGTGAGCTGCTTCGGCGTTCGGGCCGATCCAAGCTGATGGATTCGCCGACGGCCACCGCGTCGGCCCGCTTCCAGGTCGAGGCCTACTTCGGCGATCCGTTGGCCGCATTCACGGTCCCTCTGGGCCCCGAAGGCACTCCCTACCAAAAGCGCGTCTGGGAAGCCCTTCGGTCGATTCCTCCCGGCCAAACCAAAAGCTACGGACGCCTGGCCGCCGAGCTGCGCAGTTCGCCGCGGGCCGTCGGTCAGGCCAACGCGGCGAACCCAATCTGCCTGATCGTCCCCTGCCACCGCGTCATTGGCTCCGACGGCTCCCTCAACGGTTTCGCCTTTGGGCAGGCGCTGAAGCGGCGCCTGCTGGAGCACGAGGGCGCGCTGGCTCCGCTCGCGGCGGGCGGCGTCCACTGAGGCCGGACGATCCCTGCCCGCTGAGCCAGGCGCGTCATCCGGTTCCCCTTGCGGCGCGCGGTTTCCGCCGTGACCGGTCCGGCCGCATTTTCAATGCGCCCGTCGCCCGCGGGCCCCATGGGGATGCGCGCGCCTTTCGAGGGACGCCGCGGCTCCGAATCGGTTACGCCGGCCCCGATGCGGCGCGCCCCCGTCGCAGCGCCTCGGCGAAGGCCTTCAGCTTTTCGGGGTCCTTGACGCCGGGCGCCGATTCGACGCCGCTGTTCACATCGACGAACCGCGCGCCCGTGGCCCGGAGCGCATCTCCGATGTTAGCCGGGGCAAGGCCGCCCGAGAGGATCCAGGTGCGCTCCGGATGCGCGGCTTGCCGCCTAGCAAAGGCCGGCCAATCCCCCGTGCGGCCGGTGCCGCCGAACTTGTTGGCGGAATACGCATCCAGCAGGAAGGCGTCCGCCAGAGCCGGCCATGCGGGGGCGATCTCCGCCCCGGGCGGCAGCCTGGGCGCAAGCCAAAGGCGGCCGGCGCCCGCCGCCAAAGACCAGGCCGCGAGGCGGGCCTCCCCCTCTCCGGGCCGGAAATGAATCTGAAAAAAATCGAAGCCCGCGTCCCGTTGGGCCTCGAGATCGTCGAGGGAGGGCTCGACGGACACCGCCACGGTGCGCCGAGGCGGCAGGCTCGGCGCGATCGCCCGGAACCGATCCACAGAGACGAAACGGGGCGAGCCCGGATACAAAATAAATCCGAAGCAATCGGCGCCGCACCTCTCCGCCCGCTCCGCGTCGAGCGCCGATGTGAGCCCGCAGACCTTCAGTTGGACGCCGGCGATCATCGGAATGCGTTCACGCTGGCGACCACATGCCCGACCTGCTCGTCGGTGAGCTCGGGGAAGATCGGCAGGCTGAGGCACGTAGCGCTGACTGTCTCGGCCACGGGCAGGTCGCCCTCGCGGTAGCCGAGGGCCGCGAAGCAGCCCTGGCGATGAAGCGGGATCGGATAGATGATGTCCGTCCCGACTCCGCGCTCCGCCAGAAACGCGCGCAGCGCGTCCCGCCGGGGATGCCGGACCGTGAATTGATGCCAGACACTTTCCCCGCATTCGGACCGGGCCGGAAGTCGGAGGCCGTCGAGCGCGAGCCCTTCCAGGTACCGCCGGGCGATCGCCCGGCGGCGGGCGGTCCAACCCTCCAGATGCGGGAGCTTGACACCAAGAAGGGCCCCCTGGAAGCCGTCCATTCGGAAATTCCCGCCGACGATATCGTGGTGATACCGCCGGTCCGATCCGTGCACGCGAATCTGCCGGACCCGCGCATGCAGCTCCCCGCGGCGGGAGACGAACGCGCCTGCCTCCCCGCAGGCCCCGAGGTTTTTTGTGGGATAGAAGCTGAAGGTGCCGCAATCGCCGAGCAGGCCGACCGGCGTGCCCCGATACCGCGCGCCCACCGCCTGGGCGCAATCCTCGATGACGAACAGGCCGCGCGGCCGGGCAATCTCCAGCAGCTCATCCATCGGCGCCGGCTGACCGAAAAGATGGACGGCCACGATGCCCTTCGTCCGCGGGGTGAGCGCGGCGGCGACGCGGGCGGGATCGAGATTGTAGCCCGCCTCCCGGATGTCCGCGAAAACCGGCTTCGCGCCGGCGTACACGACCCCCCAGGCTGTCGCGACAAACGTGAAAGGGCTCGTAATCACCTCGTCGCCCGGGCCGAATCCCGCGGCGAGGCAGGCGACATGGAGCGGCGCCGTTCCGCTGTTCATCCCAAGGACGTCGGGATAGCCCAGCGCCTCGCCGAAGCCGCGCTCGAAGTCCTCCACGTCCCGGCCGAGGCAAAAGCGCGTGGCGTCGTACGTCGCGGCCAGCGCCGCGAGCGCGGCGGGCCTGAGCGCCTGGTGCTGCGGCGCGAGATCGAGAAACGGAACCTTCATGTCCGGACCCCCGCCTTTTTCACCAAAGCCTCGACCAGGGCGTCCAAGCCTGGGGTTTCCGCCTCGAAATCGACCTTCATGCCCGCCTTCCGCATCGCGGCGCTCGTCTGCGGTCCGATGCTGCCGTGGAGGGGGCGCCGGGCCGTGGCCTCGAGCTTGAGCGCCGGGGCCTGTTCGGCGAAGTATTGCGCGGAGGAGGAGCTCGCAAACAGGACCGCGTCCGCCCCGTGCGCGCGGTAATCCGCCGCGGCGAGGCTTTCGGACAGGTCGAGCTTCTCCGTCCGGTAGACCTGGAGCCGATCGACGATCCCCCGGGCGCCTTCCAGCTTTTCCACCAAGATTTCCCGGTTGAGATTGCCCGTCACGACCAGGATCTGCGCGCTGTCGAGGCTTCCGGTCGCGATCAATGCGTCGGCAAGGGCCTCGGCCGTGGCGAGCTTCGGCTGGCAGTCCACCCGCAGGTGCAGCTCCGCGATGCGCAGAGCCGTCCCCTCCCCGACGCAGGCGATCCGGATGAGCCCGAGCGAGCGGAGGTCGTCGAAGATCCGGAAGAATTCCTCGAAAAAATACCGCACGCCGTTCGCGCTCGTGAAAACGAGCCAGTCGTAATGGCCGAACTCCAGCAGCGCGTCGGCGAGGGACTGCTTCTCGACATATTTGCCGATCCGGAGGACCGGCAACTCCAGGACCTCGGCGCCGAGCCTGCCCAGCCGTTCGGCCA
>JBOHXF010000188.1:0-5337 GCA_050737455.1 Opitutaceae bacterium
GAGCCGGGCGGGGGCCCATAGTTGTTCGCAAGGTCGAAATGAGTGATCCCCAGATCGAACGCCTTGAGCACCATCGCGCGGCAGTTCGCGAAATCGTCCCCTTCCCCGAAATTATGCCAAAGCCCCAGCGAGACCAGCGGAAGCTTGAGTCCGCTCCGTCCGCATGGGCGGAAAGCATCGGTCCGATCGTAGCGCCGAGGGTTGGGAGCGTAAGTCACGAGGGGAAGGAGGGCATTCGGCGCGGAAACCGCGCCCGCGGCGAGCCAAAACCCCGGTCCGGACCGGACGGCGGCCGCCGCGGTCAGATTCGCTTCTTCGCAGATTGCGCCGGCTTTTGCAGCGCCGCCTTGACCAGCACAGCGTGCCACCCGCTCTTGTCGATGTGCTGGACGGTCCCGCCGAGGTGGATCGGCCCCGCGAACAGCGTGTAGCCTTCGCCGTCCTTTTGCGACGAGAGAAGCCCGGCGGTCCCGAGCCAGCGGGCCGTCGCCCGCCGCGCCCAGAGCCGCAGGTTCAGGTTCAGGGGCCGGGCCCGCCACGGCAGGCCGTCCGCCGCGGCGATTCGGCCCGAGCCCTCAACGCGCTCGTCCCCGGCGATCGCCGTGACGCGCTCGATCCGGATGGCGCCGTCCGGCTCCACGACGGCTGTCGCGCCGATGCGATCGCAGCTCATTTCCGAGATCTCGTCGACGAAACGGAGCACCGCGTCGGCATCAGGGCTGAGCCGGTTCAAGCCGTAGTATACCTTCTTCTGGACGCCGAACATCCGCCCGACGGTGGAGCCGACCCGCCCCAGATCGTCGCCGACGGTCGTCTTCGACTCGGGGATCGCCTCGGCGACGTCGGTCGCGAGCACCCGGACGATTCCGCCGGTCGACCCGTCGATCCGTAGCTCCTCGCGCGTCCGCCGGATCAGGTCGGGCAGGTTTGCGCCGTTTCCATCGAGATTCGCGGTGACGTCGAACCGGCCCTCGATGAGCGGGTCCCCGCCCTTGTCGGGGGAAGGGAAGAGGGGTCCGGCCTCGACCCGTGCCACGGAAGCCGTCGCCTTGACCCGATACGGAAGCGCGGCGCCCGGATCGAACGTCAGGGAGCCCGTCACGTTCGCGAAGTGTTTCGGGGCCAACGCGGCCCGCCCCTGTTCGAGGCGGATGAACCGGCGGCCGATCCCGAAGCCCGCCGTGACGTCAGTGAGCGTGGATGCTCCCGCCTTCAGCGACGCGAGCTGGACTTTAACCTCGCCCGAAAGCCCCCCCCAGAAGGGCGTTCGATCAGGGATGGAGCTCCCCTTCCCCGCCGCGCCGGCCAACTCCGCTGGCGCGCCTCCGGTGGCCGCCAGAAGCGAGGCCGCGAGCACCCGCAGGTGCTCCAGATCCACCTTCCCGCCCGTCACGGTGGCATAGATGTTTCGCCCCTCCTCGTCGCTGATCCATTTGCCGTCAACGTCCAGGTCCGAAATCCCTCCGTCGAGCGCCAGCTTGACGGGGCCGTCGAACGAGACGTATCCCGGGCCCTCCTCGTCCGCGTGCACGCTCACGCTCAGCGTCCGGCGGGGATCGCGGCCGACCGCCGTCAGCGTGGCGTCTCCGGCGGTGTCTGTTCCGAAATTCGCGAAAAAATGGCCCGACGCCGAACGGCCGCCGATCCGTCCCCTACCGGCGACCGCGTTCGCGGCCGCGATCGCCTGGAGATCGGCGGTCCAGGAACCGGCGACTGCGATGGGTTGATCCGCTTCGGAAGGCTGCGATGCCCTGGCCTTGAGAGTGAACCAGCGCCGGCCGCCGCGGCCGATAGTCAAGGGCGTTGCTTGGATTCCCCAGGCGCCGGCCGATTCGCTTGCGACAAGGCCCAGGGAAAGGTCCACGTTCCGGGCGAGCACCTGGCCGCGGCGCAGCACCGTGACCCCCGTCCCGGCAAGAGGCGCCCGCGAATGCACCTCGAATCCGTTCTTCATTGGCCGCACCAGGCAATCGCCGGTCAACTTGCCCGCGGAAAGGGCGAGCGTCCCGGCAAAGCCGGACGCCCACGACAGAGGCACGGCGCGGAAAGAGACGACCGCCGCGTCCGCCGCCGGGTCCGAAGCCCGCAATTCGCCGCTGCGCTCATCCGCCTCCATGGGCTGAAGCAGCCGCACGATGAGCTTGGGACGAGGGCCGTCGAGCGAGACGTCGAGCCGCCGGATCCGGACGGAATGACCGCTTTGATCGGCCTCGAAGCGGGCGGCGATCCTGACCGGACCGAGCGCGTCCAGTGGAGCCAGCAGAACGCCTAGGCCGCGGGCCGCGGCGCTCAGTCGCCCGGCCGCGTGGACGCGTCTGAATTCCGGGTCGGTATCGAAGGTTCCCTGACCGGCGGCCGAGAACGACGGGAGGGCGCCTAGTGAAAGGAACGGCCCGAGGTCGGCGTTCCCCGTCTCGAACGCCCAGGTCCCCTCGATGCGCTTTCCGGCCCCGGGAAGGCGGGCGGCGATCCGAGCAAGCGGTCGGGTGCCCCGGAACACGCGAACCCGATAGGCTTCCGCGCCCGGGGCCGCGTCGGCCACCGCAAAATCTCCGGTTATGGCGAGTCCTCCGGGAAACGGCCCGCCCCGCACCGAAAAGCCGCCCCGGTATTCGAGCCGGTCAAGCACGCGCGGCGTGCTCATCGCGGCGACGAGCCGGCCATGAGTGCGCAACGTCATCACCGACATATCGGGCTCGACGACCGCGGCGGAGGCGCGGATATCGAACCCGCCCTCCCGCCCGGAAGCGAGGCCCCCTCCGGTGATGATCACATGGACCCGGGTCGTTCCCCGGCCCACCGCGATCGGCGGCAGGAGAACGTCCCCTTCCAAGTCGACGCGCGCCAAATCGAGATCGCAGGGCAACGACCAGCTCCTCAACAAACCTCGAAAGGTCTCCGGCGCCAGTCGGACCGATCCAAGGCTCCGCAAGGTTCCGCCTGCCCCGGGCGTCAACGCCCGCCGCACGTCCGCGACCCACGATGCGGCCGCACCCTGGAGATCGAGGGTCCAGCCCTTGACCACGAGTGTCCGGATCCGCAGGTCCCGCCTCAGGACCGCGATCGTGATCGGCAGCGTCGCGTGGACGGACGGAGCCGTAAGATCCGCGCCCGCGCCGACGATATGAAGATTGCCGATGGCTGCTTTGCCGAATCCGGCCGAAAGCGTGTCCCAGGACGCCTGGTATCCCGGATGGTCGCCAAGCAGTTTTTGGGCGATGAAGGTCTGGACCTGGGGGATGAAGGCTACGGCGAGCAGAATGCCGGCGACGACGATCGCCAGAGTCAGCAGATTCAGGATGAAGCGGAGAATGCTCAAAGGGGGACCCGCCGATGCGACCGCGCGCGGCGGCCGGAGTTTCAATGGAACGATCCTTCCCACTCCACATCTTCGCCCGCTCCTTTGCAACGGTCCGCGGGCACCGATGGGTCAACCGGGTTCAGGCCGCAACGCGGCCTTCCCGTCCGCGAATTCCGCCTGGAGCTGCTCGTTCGCCTTCAATCCGGCCCGGCGCACCACCGGAACGCCCCAAGCGTCGCGCAAGATGACGAAACCCCGGTTAAGGACCGAACGCGGGCTCGCCGATTCGAGGCGCTTGCCCAGCGAATCGAGCCATTGCCGCGCCAGTTCCAGTCGCCGCTCCGGCGCGGCGCGCTCGAACCTTCCCTTCGCATCCTCGAAGCGCCTGCGGGACCCGCGCACGCCGTCGCACAGGGCCGCGAGTTTGCGGTTCGCCAGGTCGTCGAGGCGCAGCCACCCCCGCTCGATCTGCGCGGCCGGACTGAGTAGCCGGAGCCGGGACCGCGCGTGGTCGAGGCGTTGCGCCGCCGCGCGGAACCGCTCCTCGGCGATCCCGCCGATGCGCATCCGGGCCCGGGCCGCCCGCTCGCCGCAAGCCACAAAAACACTGGAAATGAGCTCCGCCGCCGCGCTGGGCGTCTCCGCCCGCGCGTCCGCGGCGAAATCGCACAAGGTGAAGTCGATCTCGTGCCCTACAGCCGAGATGACCGGCACGGGGCAGGCGGCCACGGCGCGCACGAGCGCCTCCTCGTTGAACGGCCACAAATCCTCGATGCTCCCGCCGCCGCGCCCAACGACGATCAGATCGAACATCCCGGCCGTCGCCGCCCAACGGAGCATGCCCGCCAGTTCCTCCGCCGCGCCGGCGCCCTGCACGCGCGCCGGCAGGATAACGACGCGTCCGCGCCACGCGCGCCGGCGCAGGATCCGCACGAAGTCATGCACGGCCGCCCCGGCGGGAGAGGTGATGAATCCGACGACCGCGGGCAGCAGCGGCAGGACCCGCTTCCTCTCCGGCGAGAATAGACCCTCGGCCGCCAGGCGGCGCTTGAGCGCCTCGAATTCGCGCTGCAGCCCTCCCACGCCATCCTCGACCACCTCGCGCACGACGAGCTGATAGTCCCCCCGCGCCTCGTAGACGCCCACCTCGCCGAACACGACGACCTGCACGCCGTCCTTGAGCGGCACCCGGTTACGCAAGGCGTCCGTCCGGAACAGCACCGCCCGAAGCTGCGCGCCGGCATCCTTCAGCGAAAAATACGAATGCCCGCTGGGCTGGGCCCTCAGGTTCGAGATTTCCCCGCGCACCCAGGCCGGCCGCATGCCCCGTTCGAGGACTCCCTTGAGGCGCCGGGTGAATTGGGACACCGTCTCGGCCCGCTCGCGGGCGGACGCCTCCGGTCCGCCGGGCGCGCCCGTTTCCCGGAAAGGCGGCGCCGGCTCCCGGTCCTCCGCCGAGTCGGACGCCCGCATCATTTCGGCGCGCCTTTCGCCTCGTCGGTCCGGGCGCGCGCCAGCGCTCCGGCGGCCGCGTGCGCGCCGGCTTTCCGGCCGGCGTACCGCCGGCGGACGAGATGGGTGACGGCACCCGCCACAACGACCGCCGCGATCGCGCCCGCCGCACTTTTCGCGCTGCCGCGCCGAAGCGCGTCGCCGAAAACGATCAGGGCCGAGGTGTAGGTCCATACGACGGCGCAGGAGATCCCGAGATAACGGCCCACCGGCGCGTCCGCCAGGCCCAGCAAATAATTCTGGGCGAAAAATGGAATGCCTGGCGTGACCCGCAGGATCACGATCAGGTCCGTGGAATAGCGGGTCTCCATCTCCGGCAGGCGGTAGCCGAAACGTTCCATCAGCCGCTCCAATACCGGGCGGAGCGCTCGGCGGGCGAGCCAGTAGGTGATCAGCAGGTTCGTCGTGGCGGCGGCGAGTGCCGCAGCCACCGTCCCACCCACCCCCAGCACCGGAGCGAACGCCGGACCCGCCGTGAGGGAAAAGGCCATCATCGGCATGCCGACGGCCGGCAGCAGCGCCAT
>JBOHXF010000189.1:0-3779 GCA_050737455.1 Opitutaceae bacterium
GTCGGGCGATGCCCGCCTCAACCTCGGCGGGCGCGACCATCATGAGGTCGGCCAATTCGTCGATGATGACGACGAAATACGGCAGGCGGTCGGGGATCGTCAGGGCATCGCCTCCATCCCGGGGGTCCAGCCCTTCAAGCGACGGCTGGGCAGGGGCCGGCGGCTCGGCATCGCGTCGCCGCTCATTGAAGCCGACAATGTTGCGCACATTGCACTTGGCGAAGATCCGGTAGCGCTGCTCCATCTCGCTCAGGAGCCACTTCAGGGCGCCCGGGACCTTCTTGGGCTCCGTCAGCACCGGAATCAGCATGTGCGGGAGCACGTTGAAGGTCTTCAATTCGACTACCTTCGGGTCGACCATGACGAGGCGCACCTCGTTCGGGCTCTTCGAATAAAGGATCGAGGCAATGATGACGTTGAGACACACCGATTTGCCGGAGCCGGTCGCGCCCGCGATCAACAGGTGGGGCATCTTGGTCAGGTCGGAAATGAGCGGCTTGCCCGATACGTCCTTGCCGAGTGCGATCGGGATCTCGGCCTTTGCGCCGACCCAGTCCTCGCTCTCGAGGATTTCGCGCAGGCCCACGGGCGTCGGATGCTGATTCGGAACTTCGACGCCCACCGCGGCCTTGCCGGGGATCGGCGCGAGGATCCGGACCGACTGGGCGCGCATGCCGAGCGCGATGTTCTTGTCGAGGCCGGAGATCTTCTCGACGCGCACCCCGGCGGCGGGCACCACCTCGTAGCGGGTGATGACCGGCCCCACATGGATTTCCCCGAGCGTCACCTCCACCCCGAATTCACCGAGGATGCGCAGCAGGTTCTCGGCGTTGGCCCTGTGCTCGTCCTCGCCGGTCCGGGCGGAAACCCGGATCTGGTCCTTCAGCAGCGAAAGCGGGGGGAAATGGTAGCGGTCGTCCGCGGGAGCCGGCGCCGCGCTCCTGGCCTTCCTGGGTTCCTCGGGCTTGACGATGTTGAGCTCGAGCTTGCCGGCGGAGAGCTTCTCCTTTTCGGTGGGGGAGCCGGCCGGCGGCGTCCGTGGCGCGGCCTTGGGCGCGGCGAGCGCCGGCATGGAGACCGCGGCGGACTTCGGGACCAGGACGTTCTTGCTCGCGGGGCCCACCGGTTCGAGGACAAGCGGCGGGCGGACGGGCCCTTCGGATCCGCGCTCCGCGGCCCCCGCGGCCTTCCGATTCCGGGCGCGTGCGCGCGCCGTTTGCCGGAGCGCGGCCCGCCGCTCCGCCCGGGCGTCCCGCCAGGCCGAAAAATCCCCGAGCATCCGCTCGATCTCGCCGCCCAGGTCCTTCGTGACGATGAACAGGAGGCTGAAGGCGTAAACCGGGACGAGCACGAGGAACGTGCCGAAGTCCCCCAGCAGGCCCTGCAGGAAATGGTCGTACACCACGCGGCCCAGGATGCCGCCGCAGCCGCGCGGAAAGTAGTCGGTCGGCGTCGAATAGACGAGCATGGCGGCCAGCCCCGAGGCCGCGATGAGGCAGACGGGCGCTGCGACGATCTTGCCCGCCGTGAGCCGGCGGGCGCTCCGGACCGCGACGTAGGAAAACCACAGCAGCATTGCGGGAACGAGCCACATTGCGGCCCCGAGCACGTACAGCCCGGCCCAGCAGAGAATGGCGCCGACGCTGCCGGCCATATTGTGGCCGACCGGATTGGTGGAAAACCAGGGAACCTGGGCCGGGCGGTAGTCGAACAGCGCCGCGAACAGATAAAGGCCGAGCAGGGCGAAAAGCGTCGCGGCGACCCAGTTGGGACGGGGGCGGGGGGCCGCGTACGGGCCGCCGGCGGCATTTGAGTTTGAACTCCCGGTCCTGGGCATATGCTATCGGTCGAAAGATCGCGGAAAACACCCACGGCATGCGAGATTTTCTTCGTTTCCATCCGCTTTATCAGGAACGCGTATGGGGCGGCCGGGCGCTCGAGACCGCTCTGGGCCGCATCCTGCCTTCCGGCGCCCCCATCGGCGAAAGCTGGGAAATCGTCGACCGGCCCGAGGCGCAGTCGGTCGTGATGGGCGGACCCTGGGACGGACTGACGATCCGGCAGGTGCTCGAGCGGCACGCCGCCGATGTGATGGGGCCGGATTGGCCGGCGGAGCGGCCTTTCCCCATGCTGGTCAAATGGCTCGACTGCCGCCAGCGCCTGAGTCTTCAGGTCCATCCGCCGGCCGACGTCGCGCCGCGGCTCGGCGGCGAACCCAAGACCGAAAACTGGTACATCGCGCAGGCCGATCCCGGCTCGCGCGTGATCGTCGGGCTGCGCCCGGGAATCACCCGGGAGAAATTCGAGGCGGCGCTGGGGCGCGGCACGATCGAGGAATGCGTCCAGCATTTCGCGGTCTCCGACGGCGACGCGCTCCTGGTGTGCAGCGGAGAGGTCCACGCGATCGGCGCCGGCAATCTCATCCTCGAGATTCAGCAGAATTCCGACACCACCTACCGGGTCTTCGATTGGGGCCGCCTCGGCCTCGACGGCAAGCCCCGCGCGCTGCATATCCGCGAATCGCTGGATTCCATCCGATGGAAAAGCGGCCTGCCGGAGCCGGTGCGCGCCGCCGAGGTTTCGGCGACAATCGCGAAATGCGATCTTTTCCGCATCCGCCGGGAGTTCCTCGCCGACGGCCAGACTTGGTCGGCGGGGGAGGGGGACGAGCCTCGGATCGCTTCGGTCGTGGATGGCAAGGTCGTGACGCGGACGGGGGCGATGGTGACCCGCGGCGCGAACCTGCTCCTGCCGTTCGTGGGGCGCTTTTCCTTCACTGCGGTCGGTCCGGCCGTCCTGCTCGTCACCGACCGCTTCGGCCGGACTTGAAGTCCGCCGGCTGGGGCGTTAACTGTGACCCTTTGCCCATGAATCCCTCCTCCGAAGAGAAAGCGACGACGAGCTCCACTTCCGACGCCGGAGCGGCGCCGGTGCCGCCGCCGGCCCGCGACGAAGCCGGGGAGGCGGTGCCGGCCGCCGATGCGATCGACGAGCAGCTCCAGGCCGCCAAGGCCGAAGCGGCGGCTGCGCATGATCGTTACCTCCGGGCGATGGCGGACTTGGAAAATTACCGCCGGCGGTCGATGCGCGAGCGCGAGGAGATCCGGACGGGAGCCGCGGCGCGCGTGCTCCAGGATATCCTGCCCATATGGGACAATTTGGGCCTGGGCCTCGCGGCCGCCCGCCAGCCCAACGCCGACCTGAAGACGCTTGTTGGCGGGATGGACCTGGTGCTCCAGCAGCTCAAGGCTGCGCTCGCCGCGCACGGCCTCGCGGAGTTCAGCCCGGTGGGCGTTCCCTTCGATCCCCATCAGCACGAAGCCATTTCCCACCAGCCAAGCCCCACCGTGGCCGCCGAGCATGTGGTCAGTGTGGTGCGTTCCGGGTTCAACTTGAACGGCCGCCTGCTCCGGCCGGCGTCCGTCGTCGTGTCGAGCGGACCGGACGCCGAAAAGGCGCGTTAGTGCCGAACCTATCGGTTTCCGCGCGACTCCCATGGCCAAAGAAGACTACTACGAACTCCTCGGAGTCGCCAAAGGTGCGAGCGACGAGGAGATCAAGAAGGCCTACCGCAAGAAGGCCATCCAGTACCATCCCGACAAGAACCCGGGCAACAAGCAGGCGGAGGAGATGTTCAAGAAGATCTCCGAGGCTTACGAAGTCCTGAAGGATTCCGAAAAGCGGGCGGCCTACGACCGCTTCGGCCACGCCGCGTTCCAGGGCCCGGGCGGCCATGCGGGCCCGGGAGGCATGGGAGGCATGGGAGGCATGGGCGGCGG
>JBOHXF010000190.1:0-2259 GCA_050737455.1 Opitutaceae bacterium
ACCCAAGGCCATGCCCAGCGCCGAAAAGACAAACAGTCCTCCCAGCAGATTCCCGCCGAGGTGCCCGGCGTTCGCGTGCAGCCCGAGCGCCGTCCAACAACGCCACCATTCGTGATGCCGGAACAGGGCCCGAGGCTCAAGTGCGCCGAAGCGCTCCAGCCGCCCGGGCCAGCGCTCCTGAAGGGCGAAGACCGCCATCTCGCCCAGGGCCCACACCATCGCGGCGACAAGGGCGCCTTCCACGGCCAGAGGGGCGCGCACCGGCTCGAGCGGCGGCCAGCGGCGCGATTCCGCCTCGAACCGGTCGATCTGCCCGCGGACATCGCGCGCCCGGGACGCCTCGACCATCAGGCGGAACCGGCCGTCGGCGGCCACCAGCCAGTACGGCAGGCCCATGGCCAGCACGACCAAGCCGCGCTCGAAGCCTTCGGCCGCCGTCTTGTAGGCGCCGGCCTCGGCGAGGGCCTGCGGCGGCGCGCCGGGTGGATCGGCGGGAGCGGCGGCATCCATGAGCCCAATCGTAGGACTTTCCTCCTCGGGCGCGAGCGAATGCGGGGCGACCGGAGAGGCCTGGGGAGGCCCCAGGCGGGACCTTCGGCACGACATCCGGGAATCCCCGGGGCGCCGGATCGGAATCCCCCGGACCGCACGCTCGGGACTCCGTCCGCGCGGGGCCGCTTGCTCCGCCCGCCTTGGAGAGGTCCAATGATGGCACCGCCGGCCGCCCTTCCCCCTCCGGCGAATCAACCGGAAAAACGTATGAACCAACCAGCTACACGAAAGCGGCCCCGGGCGCGCCTCGCCGCCGCCCCGGGGGACGAAGCCCGGCCCATCCTTTATGTGGAGGACCGTGAGGACGACGCCTTTTTCATGATCCGCGCCTGCGCCATGGCGGGGATCCGCCAGCCCCTTCAGGCCGTGCCGAACGGCAACCAGGCGATCGCGTACCTCGACGGCTCCGGGACCTTCGCCAACCGGCGCCGGTATCCCCTGCCCTGTCTCATGCTGCTGGACCTGCACATGCCCGGGACCTCCGGCTTCGAGGTGCTGGCGTGGATCCGGAGCCGGCCGGAATTCGCGGAGCTGCCCGTCCTCGTCTTCACCTCCTCCAAGCTGCCGAGCGACGCCGAGCGGGCCGCGCGGCTCGGGGCCAGCGGCTTTCTCGTGAAGCCCCTCACCCTCAAGGAGCTCGTGGAGATGGTGAACGGGCTCAAGCAGTACTGGCCCCAGTTCGATCCGGGCGCGCACCGGCCGCCGGGCGGCGTCGCCGTATCCTAAAATCAGCGACCGTGGCGGGGCTCTCCCGCGCAAGGCGGCGCCCGCCGCCCTGGGCCGGCGGTCGGCCCTGTCGGCCCGGGGACGGCTCGGATCCCGTCGGAGGTTCCGCCCGTGCCGGTCCGATCATTTCTTCCGGGGGAGGCGCGGATTTTTGCGGCGGCGGCTGTGCAGCCGTTCGACGAGCAGCGCGAAGGCGAACGGCGCGTAGAGGTACGATCTCGGGAAATGCTGATGGAAGCCTTCGAGGACCAGGGAGGCGCCGATGCACACGATGAAGGCGAAGGACAGGATCCGCAGCGCCGGGTTGCGGCGCACGAACGCGCCGACCGCCTGGGCTGCGAACAGGACGAGGCCGAAGGACAGAACGACCGCGACGATGAGGACCAGCAGATGGCGCGTCAGCCCCACCGCGGCCATGACCGAGTCCACGGAAAACATCAGGTCGAGCCCGGTGATCTGCAGGACGGCCGCCGCCATCGATCCGGGACGGCGCCGCAGATCCCCCTCCTCGCCGGGATGCTCGACTTCGCGGTGGATTTCCCCGACGGCCTTGACGATCAGGAAAAGGCCGCCGCAAAGAACCACCAAATCTCCCGCGGAGAAGGGGCCCACGACGGGATGCTCCAGGCGGAGGAGCGCGGTGAGGGCGGCGAGCGCCCCGATCCGAAGGAACAGCGCAATCCCGAGGCCCAACGTGATGGCCGCGCGTCGGGTGCGGTCCGGCAAACCGGCCGACAGCAGCCCAACCACCACGACGTTGTCGACGCCGAGCACAAGCTCCAATCCGATCAGCAGGAGCAGGGTGGGAATCGCGTTGGGGTCGTGAAACGACGCAGGCATCGCTTCGAGCAAAGACCTCGCGGCACGTCCGCTAAAGCCCAAACCGTTCTTCCGAACTCAACCTCGGATTTCGCGCGCTCAGGCTCCGCATGCGATCCGACAATCGCGCCTGAATTCCATGCCGGCGCGCCCCGCGCCGGC
>JBOHXF010000191.1:0-2405 GCA_050737455.1 Opitutaceae bacterium
GTGCCGTGCTGCACCATGTGGTCGTACTGGCGGTACAGCCAGCGCTTGGATGCGATCGTCGGATGCGCGAGCAGCCGCGGCAGGGCGGCCTCGGCGCCTGCCCGGTCCAAGTCCGGGAGCCCTGCCGCCTCGGGCGTCCAGGCGCGCGTCCGCGCGAGGTAGGCCGGCTCCCGCGAGTCCGGGCGGTACACCGGCGCGTCGTCGGTCAGCGCGGACGCCGGAATGTCGGCGATCACGACCCCGTGGTGCTTCACGACCATCCGTCCCGTGTCCGTCACCAAGCCCACTTGGGCGGCGTGAAGATCCCATTTCGCGAAGACGGCCTCGATCTCGGCCTCGCGGCCGCGCTGGACGATGACCAGCATGCGCTCCTGGGACTCCGAGAGCATGATCTCGTAGGAATTCATGCCGGTCTCCCGCTGGGGCACCCGGTCGAGCTCGATCTCGATGCCCGACCCACCGCGGCTCGCGGTCTCGCAGGTGGAACAGGTGAGGCCCGCCGCCCCCATGTCCTGGATGCCCACGACGAGCCCGGGGACCGCCATCATCTCCAGACAGGCCTCGATCAGGAGCTTCTCCATGAACGGATCGCCTTTTTGAACCGCCGGACGGTCGACGGCGCTTTCCCCGCTCAGTTCCTTCGAGGCGAAGGCCGCCCCGCCCAGGCCGTCGCGGCCCGTCGCGGCCCCCACATAGAACACCGGATTGCCCGCGCCCGTCGCCTTGCCGCGTCGGATCTGGTCGTGCCGCAGCGTCCCGAGGCAGAGGGCGTTGACCAGCGGGTTGCCCTCGTACGAGCGGTCGAAATACACGTCGCCGCCGACCGTCGGCACCCCGACGCAATTGCCGTAATGCGCGATGCCCGCCACGACGCCCCGCAGGAGGCGCCGGGTGAGCGGCGAATCCAATTCGCCGAATCGCAGCGAATTGGTGAGCAGGACGGGGCGCGCCCCCATGGTGAAAATGTCCCGGATGATGCCGCCGACTCCGGTCGCCGCGCCCTCGAAGGGCTCGACCGCGCTCGGATGGTTGTGCGATTCGATTTTAAAGGCGATCGCCCAGCCGTCGCCGATGTCCACGATCCCCGCGTTCTCCTCCCCGGCCTTGACCAGGACCCTGCCGTACCGGTCCGCCGGACCGCGCTTCTCCGTCGGAAAGCCTTTCAGCAGCGGACGCGTGTTCTTGTACGAGCAGTGCTCGGACCACATGACCGAAAAGATGCCGAGTTCGGTCAGCGTCGGCTCCCGCGCCAGGTGCTCCTTGACCCGTTCGTACTCCTCCGGGCTGAGCCCATGCCGCCGGACGAGGTCGGGCGTGATCGGCTGGTCCAGCAGGGGATCGGGATTGGGCGCCAGGGCGGTGGTCATGCGCTCTTTCGCCGCAGTCCCGGAAATTTCGCGGCGAGAATAGCCCGCGCCACGGCGCGCCCGTCCCGGCTCGGATGGAAGCGCTCGAATGCGCGGTCGGGATGCGGCATCATCCCGAACACGTTGCCGCGCTCGTTGCGGATCCCCGCGATGTCCGAGATCGAGCCGTTCGGATTTTCCCTGTAGCGGAAGAGGATCTGGCGGTTCGCCTCCAGTCTAGCGAGACCCGCCTCGTCGATGCGGTAGTTGCCCTCCCCATGGCCGATCGGCAGCCGAAGGGACGCACCCAGCATCTCGGGGGAGAACGCTCCCCCTGCCGGTTCGACCTTGAGGGCGGCGACGAGGCATCGGTATTCGAGCGAGGTGTTGCGCAGCAGGGCGCCGGGCAGCAGGCCCGCCTCGCACAGGATCTGGAAACCGTTGCAAATGCCCCATACCAGGCCCCCCTCCTCCGCGAATTCCCGGACGGCCGCCATAACGGGCGAGAACCGCGCGATCGCGCCGCAGCGCAAGTAGTCGCCGTAGCTGAAGCCGCCCGGAAGGACGACAAGATCGGCGGCGCCGACCGTCCGCTCCTTATGCCAGAGATAGCGCGTCGGGACTCCGAGGCCCGAGGCGAATAGTCGGTAGGCGTCCTGGTCGCAGTTCGAGCCGGGAAACTGCACGACGGCAACGTTCATCCCTGTGAGGAGGTGATCTCGTAGCGGAAGTCCTCGATGACCGGGTTGCTCAGCAAGTCCCGGCATACCCGGTCCAGCCCCGCGCGGAATGCGGGCGTGTCGGCCGTGTCGACGTCGAGCTCGATCAGCTTGCCCACGCGGGCGGCCTTCAGGCCGCGGAAATCCAGGCTCTCCAGCGCGTGTCCCACCGCCGCGCCCTGCGGATCCAATACGTTCTTCTTGGGCATCACGAAGACATTGATTTTCACGTCCGGTAAAAGCAAACGATGACGCCTTGAAACCCCCAACCGTCAACAGTATTTGGAGCACGCCATGACTCCCTTGTCCGCTTCCCCCCGGGTGTGCCCCGCCTGCGGCG
>JBOHXF010000192.1:0-5846 GCA_050737455.1 Opitutaceae bacterium
CCTGACGCTCGTCAAGCGCCTCCTGGAGCGCCAAGGCGGGACGCTGCGCTTCGAAAGCGAGGAAGGCCGGGGCACTTCCGCGATCGTTGAACTGAGCCCGCCGGACGGGGCCGGCGGCTGACCCGAAGGCTCACCGCGCGGCCAGCACCGCGTCGACCGCCCGTCGGATGGCGCGCGTGTGCTCGGGAGCGCTGCCGCAGCACGAGCCCACGATCGAAACGCCGGCCGCGAGCACTTCCGGAACGCCCGCCGCCATTTCCTCGGGGCTTTGCTTATAAACCGCCTTGAGATTTTCGAGGACCGGAAGCCCGGCGTTCGGCTGGACCATTACGGGAAGCCCGCAGTTCTTCCGGTAGATCCCCGCAACGCGGGCCGCCCCCGCCATATCCATTCCCGTTCCGCAGTTGAGGGCCGCGAAATGCGCCCCCTGATCCTCGATGAATCGCGCCGCGTCTTCCGGCGCCACCCCCATCATCGTCTTGTAAAAGGTGCCGTCCATCGAAAGGTCGTACGCCAGCGACGCGATGATGGACCGCGCTCCCGCCGCCCGCGCGGCGCGGATCGCAAGCCCCAGTTCCTCGAGGGAGGTCTGCGTTTCGATGATGACCGCATCCACGCCGCCCGCCACCAGCGCGGCCGCCTGCTCCTCGAGCGCGGCCTGCGCGCCCGCCTCCGAAAGATCGCCGTACGGCTCCAATAAAGCTCCGAGCGGCCCGACGTCGCCGAGCACATACCCCACGCGGCCCCCAAACGCCTCCCTGGCGATCCGCGCCCCGGCCCGGTTGATCTCGCCAAGCCGACCCTCGACCCCGTGTCGCCTCAACATCACTTGGCTGCCTCCGAAGGTGTTGGTGATGAGGCAGTCCGCCCCCGCCTCGACATAGCGCCGCTGGATCGCGAGCACCCGCTCCGGATGCGTGAGATTCCAGGCCTCGCCGCACCCTCCCTGTTCCAGGCCGGCAAGCATGAGCTGGGTCCCCATAGCCCCGTCCCCTACCAGGGGACCGGAGCGGACGACCTCATGAAGATCTGGATTTCCCACCTTCGAACGCTGAACTGAATCGATGGAAATGGACAGTCTATTCATCCCCTCGGCCGTCCCGCTGCCGGGGCCGGCACCGCTCGGTTTCGATCACGTAATCCAGAGGCGGGACCGGCATGCGAGCTCGTGGTTTTCTTGGAGAGTCTCCTTCGAGGATTACCCGAATGACGCCATCCCCAAGGATAGGCTCATCCTGGCCGGCGCCCTGCAGAGGTTCCGTCTGTATCCCTTCCTATCGCCACGGGCGTAACCCCCGGAGATTTGGTCCACCTACGAGGCGCTGCTGCACCTGGGCCTTACCTGGCACATGGCGGCGGCCGAGCTTGCGTGAGGGGCCGTCCCGGCGCTCCGGGACTAGCGGGCCGCCTCAGCCATGACCTCGATGAGCTGGCGGCCGAAGGCCAGCCGCTCCTCGGCGGTCGGCCAGCCGCCCAGCTTGGAGTTCCGGGCGATCCGCTCCTCCATCAGCACCACCGGGACGCCGTCCTCCGGACCGAGGATTTCCATCGTCGGCCGCGCCGGATGGGGCGCGACGGTCACGTCCGGCCGGGTCGGGGCGAATGTGGACTGGGCGGCCAGCATCCTGAAGAAGCGCCGCTGGCGCGCCAGAGCGGCGCCATGGTCAATCATCGTCTCCATGTACTCGTTGCCCTCGTCCTCATGGAAGTTAACCAGGAGGTCGATCGGATGGCGGGCCTGGTTCGCCAGGATCGCCTTCTTCATGTACCACACCTCGGGCATCCGCTGTAACCAGACCTTGGTGCTCAAGTCCACCTGCCCCCAATGCCGGTTGAAGTCGTAGCCGTGCGCGTTGTAGCGGACCTTTCCAGTGGCGCAACCGTCCGGATCCGCCATGGGTATGATGTGAAAGAGCGTGGTCCGCCGGAGCGCCTGCGCCCGCGGGTCGTCCGAGGTGATGAAGCGGAGGGCCCCTTCGGCCGCATAGGAGGTTCCGGCCTCCCAGGCATGTTCGCGGCATACGAGCCAGACCGACTTCTTGGCCGCGTCGGAAACCGAGAAATCCGTCACCGTCACCAGAGGCAGGCCACGGCCCAGCACCGTCCGGCCGATGATTTCCACCCTTGCGCAGGGCCGGCGGCCGATTTCCGCTAGGAGCCGCACCATGCGGGAGTACGGATACGGCGCCTCCACCGCCACCCAGAGGCGATCGGCCTCGCAGGCCAGATGGAGCGTCAGTTCGTCCCGCTTCGCGTCCCAGGAGGTGTCGGTGAAATGGCTCCAGCGGGTATGGTCGTAGCTGTAGACCGGGTGGGTGGCGGCCGTCATCGCGACGGCTCCGGGACGATTGTCGTATTCGCCGACCAGGTCGGTCAGGGTGATCCGCAGGTCGCGCCCGGCCACGTGGTCCATCCGGAAGTACGTCCAGCTCGCCTGGCGGTTGCGGCCGTGCTCGTCTGATTGCCCCACGATGTGCACCCGAAAGTGATTCGGGCCCAGCACATCCACCTGCCCGAGCGAGCCGTCCTCGAAACTGGCGTCAAAGGTCACCGCGGGCTCGGCCCGGGCCGGCGCGCGCGGCGCCAACGCCAGGACGGCGAGCGCCGCCGGCCAGGCAAGAGAGAGGGCGGACGTCGGAAGTTTCACTGGGCAAGCATCGGAGAAGCGCCGCTCCCGGTCAAACCTCCGGGACCCTCACGCCCGTTCGCCGAGCCGCAGCGCATCCTGATGGATCGGCGGAAGATCGGACCCTCCCGGAATTCGCCCCAAGCCTCATGGCAGCGCATGGACCGTCGCGGCGGCGAACGCCGCCCGGACCTGCGCGGGCGTCGCGCCCGGCACCTCAAGGTACTGCCGGCCGGCGGCCGTCACCCGTACGCCCTCGGGCGTGCGGACCACCGGCAGCGGATGACCGAAGTCGCGGCAGAGTTCGACCCGCGCGCCTCCCAAGGGGACCGCGAGGGCGCTGCGTCCGCGGGTGTCCCAGAAGCTCACCACGGGCTGTCCCTTGCGCTCCAGAAGAAACGCCCGGACCGTGCCGGCGCCCCCGGCCACGGGGATCCGCTCGCACGGTTCGAGTTCGAAGCGGCCCCGCTCGTCGATGAGCAGGGTGACTTCCGGCTCGGGACCGCGGAGCTCCCGCAGCCATGCCTTCGTAAGCCAGCCGCTCGTCCGCGCCCGCTCCCAGCGGCGCAGGACCTCCAGATTGTCCGGGGTGCGGGGATTCGCGGCCAACTCGTCCAGGCCGGCTATGATGGACACGGGGCAGCCCCAGCCCGCCCCGCGGCTCACCACGTACTCAATCATGTCCGGCTGCATGCCGATCGTGTTCGGACCGGGAGGGCGCAGGTGCAGCCACCCGAAGTCGCACCGGGTGAAGTTGAGCGCCATGTCGGCGGCCTGGGAAAGCCGCCGGTTCCGCACCAACGCCTTCACCAGCTCGGGCATCGCCGCGTCCTCGCCGAAGGACCGGCTCATCATGTTCCAGTCGAACGGCGAGAGATTCGAGGCCTCGCAGAACAGCGGCTCCGGCCGCAGAAGGCGGTAAACGCGCCACTGCGCATTGCCGATGTTGAACCAGAAGGGCGGCGGCACGTCCTCCGAGCCGTCGAAATACACGAACCGGAATCCCGCGCCCGCGTAGATCGAGGCGATGCGCCGGGCCACCTCGTCGCCGATATCGGTGCGCTGGTTGAAGCGGACCCATACGGGCCAGTTGTCGACGTCCAGGAGGCCGCCGATCAGTCCGGCGGAGTGCGCCGCCGGCCGGGTTCCCAGCGCCCCGCGGCCGCATCCCAGGAAGGTGTACGGCGGCCGGGTGGTGTACGAACGGTAGGAGATCAGTTCGTCGCCGAAGCGGAGAATGCGGCGCTTGTCGTCCAGCGTGCAGCCGTATGGGTTCTCGAATACGCGCAGCCGGGTCCCGGAGACGCCGAGCGGCGCCGCCAGAGTGAAGTGCCGCCGGAGATTCAGCCGGGGATCGGGCACCGGCGTGACGTACGAGTCGTTCACATTCGCCTTGTTGAAATGGATGTGGAGCCCGACCGTGATCCCAGCCGCCCGCATGCGGTCGGTCGCGGCGCGCAGATCGGCCATTCCGTGGGGATATTCCGGCCGCCACGGGAAGTGCCCGCCGCTCTTCGCGAAGGCATGATGGTACACCTGGATATCCTTCAGGCCGGCCGCGTGCGCATAATCAATGATGCGGCTCACGTTCCCCGGCGTCAGCGGGTCCTCAACGTCCCAGTAGGAATGAGTCACCGCCGCCGACATCCGGCTACGCGCCCCGCGCGGAAGGCCGTAGTCCGCCTCCACCCGGTCCAGGCGCCCCAACAGGTCCGCGGGATCGGCCAGCACCAAGGCGACTCCCACCGGCGCCATCCGCACCGAGGGCCAGGCGGAAGCGCGCAGCACCCGACCGTGGGGCGTCGCGTCGGAGCCGACGTCGGCGTAGGGATCGGTGGGCACGAGCGCGATCGCCAGCCGCCGGTTCCAGTCCACATTGAGCCATGAGCCGAACTTGCCGCGCTCCCGCAGCGGCAACTGGGCGAACCGCAATTCGTCGAATGGCTCCGTCTCGTCGTTGAATTCGGAGTACCAGGCCTTGCTCTGCCCGTACTCCCCCGGTCCGGCGGCGCGCTCCAGCGTGATGCCGATGTAGCTGTCGGTCACGCGCAGTCGGAACACCGCGACGGTGACGAGGGGCGCGAAGGAGACGATGAGGCGGTCGCCCTCGCGTCGGACGCTGTGGGCCGGCGTCACTTTGTCCGGAATATAGCCCCGGTACTGCACCGCCTCGAACGCTGGCACGTTCGCCCCGGGCGCGAGGCATTCCTCGCCCGTCGGTTTGTACACCAGGCTCACGACCCGGGCGTCGTCGCTCAGGACGAGCCTGATCTCGCGGTTCTCGATCGTCACCGCCGCCCGGGCCGCGGGCGACAGGACGGCCGGCAGCAGAACCGCCAAAGGAAGCAGAAGAAGCCGTAGGCGAGAAATCATGGGGGGTGCCCTACCGCGCTATCTCACGCAGCCGGCCGCAAACAGTAAATTCCTGATCGTCCGCGTGCAAAGCGTGATGGCCGCAAAAATCGTCCGGCCCAACGCGCGGGTCGGGAAATTTGGACAGCCGGTTTGGGACAGCGGCATCGATCCGTGCGCGGATGCCGTTTGCCAGGCGGTCACGGGGCGGCTGCCGTCAGATTTTTCGGATCCCGTGACAACAAGGGGGACAACGAGGTGACTCAGGGTCGTCTTGCACCCCCCAAAGCTCCGAAGCACAATTCAGAGCATGAAAACTCCCAAGCCGTGCGTAAATCCATCCGACGAGACTATCCGGCTCGGCCCGCTTGTGGTTCGCTTCCTCGTAACCGGCGATGACTCGCATGGCGGCATTTCGGCCTTTGAACTCGTTGTCCCCGGTTCGCAGCGTCTGATGGCGCCGGCGCATAGCCACGAGCATTACGAAGAAACGATTTACGGCCTCGAAGGCGTGCTGACCTGGACCGTTGATGGCAAGCAGATCGACCTCGGGCCAGGGCAAGGACTCTGTATTCCGCGCGGGGCCGTTCATCGCTTCGACAACAATGGAAGCCAGGATGTGAAGGCGCTCTGTCTGGTCACACCGGCCGAGCAAGGTCCGCAATATTTCCGCGAGATGGCCGAGGTGGTCAACGCCGCAGCCGGCGGTCCACCAAACAAGGCAAAAATGGCAGAAATCATGCGCCGCCACCGCCTCACGCCAGTTCCGCCACCACCCCTTTAGTGCTCGCCGCCGCTTCAGAGCAAGTTTCAGGTCGAGGCGTGAGCTCAGCCGTTTTTACGGCGTCATAATCCGGAACACCACAGG
>JBOHXF010000193.1:0-6577 GCA_050737455.1 Opitutaceae bacterium
CGCGTGAGCAGCGCCGCGGCCGGCTGGAAATCCAGGTCGGGAAACAGCCGCGCGTAGCCCGCGTCCCAAAGGACGCAGGTGCCCGGGCTGCATTCGCGGTCGCCCACCGCCGCGTGCGCAGCCAGGGTCGGAGTTCCGCCCGCGACCAGGCGCGGTACCGGCAAGCCGGCCTTCTCCAGGTGCTCGCGGAGCGTGCGCACGGGAGCCATTGCCGCTTCGACCCGGCGCCGCCGCTCGGCCGGGTCCCGGTCGTGAATCTGCCCGTCGTAGGCGTGCAAGCCGCCGGCGGTAAGGCCGGGCAGGCCGCAAATCAGCCGATACAGTTCGAAGGCCTCGGGCCCAGGCGCGATGCCGGTTCGGCCCATGCCGCAATCGAGGTCGACGAGCGCGTCGAGCGTAACCTGTCCGTCCTGCGCCGCGCGGGCCAGCGCGCGGGCGCTGTCCGGATGGTCGACGATGGCCCCGAACCGAGTTTGCGGAAATATCCGGGCAAGCCCGGCCAGCCGGGCCCCGTTCGGGCCCACCGGCTGGAGCGCCAGGAGGGCGTGGCGCACGGCGCAACGGGCGAGCATTTCGGCTTCGGCGAGCGTCGCGCACTTGAACCGGTCGATGCCCGCATCCTGCTGGAGCCGGACGATCTCGGCCATCTTGTGGGTCTTGACGTGCGGGCGGAGGCGCTCGGGCCCGCCGGCGATCCGGACCATGGCCCTGATGTTGCGCTCGATGCGGTCCGGGTACACGAGGAGCGCGGGCGAGGCCACCTCCTCGGCGTTCCCAATCCGGGACCAGCCCTCCGCGGCCCGGCTCACTTCCGGGAGCGCCGGCGGGCGATGCAGTCGATTTCCACCTTGATGCCGCCGGCAAGGCCCGATTGCACGGTGGTCCGGGCCGGATACGGCGGCCGGAAGAACTCGGCGTAGGCTTTGTTGAACTGAGGGAAGTCGCGGATGTCCGCGAGATGACACCCGCAGCGGACAACGTCGTCGAAGGTGCACCCGGCCTCGGCAAGGATCTTTCCGATATGACGCAGCGTGACCCGGGTCTCCTCCTCGATGGTTCCGGCGAGCACCTGCCCGGTCTTGAGGTCAAGCGGCCCCTGGCCGCTCACGTACACCCAGCCGTCGATCTCGACGGCGGCGGAATAGGCGCCAGTCGAAACCAGCTTATCGGGATGGTCGATGGGATTTTTCATAGTCATCGTTTGCTCGGGACAGGACTCGAACCTGCAAGCCTTGCGGCAGCGGCTTCTAAGGCCGCCGTGTCTGCCATTCCACCACCCGAGCGGATTCGCGAGGCTCGCGCCTCGCCGGGCGGTTTTCAACGCCATTTCGCGCCTAGGCAGAACCGAGGCGATCGCCCATCCAGGCGTAGACTTCCATCTGCTCGGCGCCGCGCTGCGCCAGGTCGTCGTCGAACCGGATGCGATCCTTCCCGAAAAGGGTGATCACGCAGGATCCCCCGTACGAGAACAGGCCTTTTTCCGCGCCCTTGGCGACCGGCCTCCCGGGAACGAAAGCCTGGAGCACGCTGCCCACGTTCGTGGCACCGATCTCCACCATGACGACCGAGCCGAACCTCGGGGATTCGATCGCCGTGACAAAGCGCTTGTTGCGCACGAGGTAGTCGATGTTCCGGCGTAGCGCCACCGGATTGACCGAGTAGAGCCAGCCGCCGATTTCTCGGGTTTCCCCGGGCACGCCGTCCACCGGGAAGTGGAAGCGGTGATAATCGGTCGGGCAGAGCCTCGAGATCAGCATCGAGCCCGCTTCGAAGGCACGGGTAAGCGGCCGCTCCCCTTCAGGCAGCGAATCCTCGCCGAGCAGTTTCGCAAGGTCGAACCTCTCGCCCTTGGCGTAGAATCCTCCGGAAGCGTCGATCCGCTGGATCGCCAGGTGCCGCCCGTCCGCGGGAAGGGCCGCGATACCTTCCCCGGAGGCGATCGGCCTCGCGCCGGTCTTGAGCGCCCGGCAGAAGAAATCGTTGAAGGACTTGTAGTCGAAGGGGGATTTTTCGAACTCGTGCCAGTCGATGTCGTACCGGCCGATGAAGGGAAGGACACGCCAGCCGCTATTCTTCCTCTTCATCTTGCGCCCGTACCAACGGGAGAAGAACGCGCGCCGGATGACGAGCCAGACCGCCAGCCGGCCGGCCGGATTGTCGTAGGCCCACCGCAGCCACCGCTCGCCGTAGATCCGCTCGGTCTTGATCGCCTTCGCGTAGCGGTCGTAATAGTTGACGGGATTGTGCGGCATGGACGCGAAGAGAGTCATGCTGGCTTTCCTTGAATCGGAGGTCCAGCGCCGTTCGATCCGGTCCAAGCCGAAGCGGAAGCGGAGTTTTTCGCCGGCTCGCGCGGGGCGCCCAGCGGCGGGACGATCGTGCTCCGCACGGGCCTGCGGGCTTTGGCCCGCTCAGCCGGTGTCCTTCTCCGATCACCCTGGAAGGGCCCCGCCAGCGGGACCTCAGGCGGTTGAAAATCAGGGCGCCTTCTGAGGGCGACCCGCCCGATTTGGTCGGGCCGCGGAAGTCTTGGTTTCGGACGCTGCGCGGACTCGACCGCCCTCAAGCAGCCGGATCTTCCTCCAGCACCGATTCGCCCCGCAGAATATCATGCAGCGTCAGGATGCCCTCCAGGCGATTTTCGTCCGCATCGCCCACAAGCAGGTAGTCGGCTGCGCCCGCCAGCATCTTCCGCCGGGCCTCGCCCACCGTGGCCTTGCCGGAAATCCACTGCGCACCTTCGATGGGCGGCTCTTGCCCCGCGCTCAGCGCCAGCTCCGCGTCGTGCCGGGTCAGGACGCCCCGAATCGCTCCGCCGGCGTCCACCACAGGGTAGCGCTGATACCGGCCCGCGGCCAGAACCTCCCGGACCGCAGCGGGGGCGAGCGAGGGAATGACGACGGGCTTGAAGGTGGCCAGGGCGCTGACCGGAATCTCCCGCCAGCGCTTGAAATGCCGCGGCGGCAACACCTGGTTCGGATCCATCCCGTCCTGCTCCAGCATCTCTTCGTACATATCGTGGGTGTTCACGCTCTTGGCGACGGCGAGGCTGACCACCGTGGCGAGCAGGATCGCGGGGATCACCACCCATTGGCCTGTGACCTCGTAGATGAGCAGGATGCACGTCATCGGCGTGCGGATCACCGCGCCGAGGCTCGCCGCCATGCCCACCATCACCAGCATGGACGCGCCGTCGGCTCCGAGATTGATGAACCGGCCGAAGGCGGCGGCGACGGTCCCTCCGGCCATCGCTCCGATGAAAAGGGCCGGCGCGAAAATCCCGCCGCAGCCGCTCGTGCCGACCGCCGCCGTGGTGGCGACCGTCTTGCCGACGAAGAGCAGAAAGAACGCGGTCAGCGAAAGCTGGCCGGCGATCGCGGCGGTGACGTCGTGGTAACCGATGCCGAACACGCCGGTCCTATCCGTCACGAGCCACACGAGGATGGCGGCCGCCCAGCTGACGAACGCGCCGAGCACGGGCCGGTAGGCGGCGAAGCGGCCGGGGCGGCCCGCCCCCAAGCGCTTGCGGATGAGCAGCGAGCCTTTCTGGAACCAGGCTCCTCCGAGGGCTGCCAGAAGGCCGACCACCGGAACGAGCGCCCAGGGCCGCCAGGTGATGACGCCCAGGGGCGCCGCCTGGAAGGCCGGATGGGGGCCCAAAACGGCGTGCGCGACCAAGGCGCCGACAACGGCCGCCACCACGATCCGGCCGAACAGCTTGCTGTGCAGGTCGCCGATGACCTCTTCCATGATGAAGGCGATTGCGGCCAGCGGGGCGTTAAACACGGCCGCGAGGCCGGCGGCCGCCCCAGCAGCGCACCAGGCGCGGCGCGACTGCTTCGCCACACCGGCCGCCCCCGCGGCCGCCGACATCGTGGCGGCTCCGATTTGAATGGAGGGCCCTTCCGGACCCATGCTGACGCCGCTGCCTAGGGTCAAGGCGGAGGCGATGAGCTTCACGACCGCGGTCCGGATGTGCATCACTCCGAAATCGCGCCAGTAAGCGAGCTTGACCGGCATTACTCCGCCGCCCGCGACGTTGGGCGCAAAGCGCGCTATGATCCAGCTCGCAAGAAAGCTGCCGCCCAGCACGGTGCCGAAGCTGCCCCCGATGAACCAAGCTCGGCCCAGATGGATCAGCCGGCCCAGCGTGTTGGTCTCGATCCAGGCGGTGACTCCGTGGAAAAGCATGGCCGCCGCCCCGGCGACGATCGCCACAAGGCCAAGTCCGATACCCTCCCAGACGCTGCTTGGGGTAAGCATGCGAATGCGGCCGTACGCCGTCCGGGGAGCCTGGAGAATCGATCGTAGGCCAAAAGCTTCATTCATCTTTCGCGTGAGTTTCAATTGGGGCCGTGCGCCGCGCAAGCGCTTCTCCGGGGGAGCGCGCTATTGGAGGTCGGGCGGCCCGTGGCGCACCCGCGCACCGCCGAATTTTCGTATCCTAAGCGCCTCGTAAATAGGGACATCCTTCATCCATTCGGCGATGCCGTAGGCGGCAAAGCAACTGACCAGCAGCGGCAACATGAAATCATAGACCCCCGTCAGTTCGATCATCAGAACGATGCCGGTCAGGGGCGCGCGCACGATCGCGGTGAACAACGCTCCCATGCCGAGCACGACGAAAATCTCCGGATGGGGAATCCAGAGCGGCGTCAAGCCGTGCGCTAGGTCGCCGAAACTCAGCCCACCGAGCGCTCCGATCACGAGCAGCGGCAGGAAGATGCCGCCCGCCGCGTTGGAGCCGAATCCCGCGATGCTGAGGCCGAACCGGATGATCAGCAGCAGCGGCAGGATCGAAAGCGCGAATCCGCCGGTCAACGCCTCGGTGACGAGGTTGGTTCCGGTTCCGGAGAGGCCCGGGATCCATGCGCCCGCGAGTCCGGAGAGAAGCCCGACGGCGCCTCCCGCGAGCGCCGGAGGACACTTCAATCGCTCGAAGAAATCCATGCTGCGGAAAATCGACCGATTGAACGCGACCCCGACAAATCCAGCGCAGACCCCGGCCACCACGGCGGCGGGCAGCACCGTAAGCGTCGGCGCAACCAGGCCGCGCAGCGCGAAGATGGGCGGCGCGCCGGCGAGCACGCGCGCGACCACGTCCGAGGTGACGGACGCCAGAAAAGCGCAGACGAAGATGATCGGATTTATGGCGCCGTGGAGTTCCTCCAGTACGAAGATCATGCCGGCGAGAGGCGCATTGAACGCCGCGGCCAGGCCGGCCCCCGCCCCGGCGCTGATCAAGGCCTTGCGTTCCCCTTCACCGTGGGGAACGTGGAACCAGCGGGAGACCATCAGGCCCACCGCTCCGCCGATCTGGATCGTCGGCCCTTCGCGGCCCAGCGCCAAGCCGCCGCCGATGCCGAGCAATCCGGAAAAAAACTTCACCGGAAGGATGCGGCGCCAGCGGAGGGGGGCGGATCCGAGGACAACCGCCTTGAGTTGGGGAATGCCGCTCCCGGAAGCCTCCGGCGCGAAGCGCGCGACCAGCCAGACCGCCGCGGCACCGCCCAGGGTTCCCACCGCCATCGCGATCGCGAAGCCGGTGAACCCGGGCCAGCGCGCACCGATATGAATCCGCCAGTCTTCCATTTCCCGCAGCGCGATTCGAAATACCGCCGCGATCAATCCGGTGCAGGCCCCCACCACCAAGGCTTTCGGCAGCAGGTGGCGCCGCCGGATATCCTCACGCCCCAGGCCGAATCCCGTTTCCTTGGGCGGTTTGTCCACCGCTCCAAGTTAGCAGAGCCCCGCGATCCGCTACAAGGGGAACATCCGCACGGCTTCGGCAAAGCCGGGGCGGCATTCGGCGACCCTGGTGCGCATTCGGCAAATCGGCGGGAGCCCGAGGCCGTTCACACCCGCGATTCGTCCGATCCTTGCCCGAATTTGCGCCGCATCCCCATTCGCTCCGGACGTCAGGCCGGATCCTGCCGCCGCTCCGGCGTCCGCATCACGAGTTCCGCATCCTTGACCGTGAAGCGCACCTCCGAACCCTCGCGCACCTCTCCGGCGATGAGCCCGCGGGCCAGCTTGGTTTCGACCTGCCTCTGGAGAAACCGCCGCAGCGGACGGGCGCCGAACACCGGATCGTAGCCCTTCTCGGCGATCCATTCCTTCGTCTTGCCGTCGAGCGCCACCTTCACGCGCCGATCGGCCAGGCGCCGGTTCAGGTCGCCCACGAGCAGGTCCACAATCCGCTCGATTTCCTCGAGGGTAAGCGGCTTGAAGAACACGGTTTCGTCGATCCGGTTGAGGAATTCCGGGCGGAAGCTTCGGCGCAGATCGGCCAGCACGCTCTCGCGCACCGACTCGGGGATCGCGTCCCCGGTGACTCCCTCCAGGAGGAAGCGCGCACCGATGTTCGAGGTCATGATGATGATGGTGTTCTTGAAATCCACCGTGCGCCCCTGCGCGTCGGTGATCCGTCCGTCGTCCAGCACCTGCAACAGGACGTTGAAGACGTCCGGGTGGGCCTTCTCGATCTCGTCCAGCAGAACCACCTGGTAGGGCCGTCGTCGGACGGCCTCGGTGAACTGGCCGCCCTCCTCGTACCCGACATAGCCGGGTGGCGCAC
>JBOHXF010000194.1:0-10821 GCA_050737455.1 Opitutaceae bacterium
GATCCTAGGCCGGTACGGCTACGGCTTGCCGCCGGCCGGGGCGCCTTGAGACGCTCAATCGTCGAACACCTTCGAGCGTTGGCCGGCCGGCCGTTTCGATTCGGACAGAGCCCGGAGGGGGAGGCTAGCCCTCGCAGCGCAGGACGTAGACCGCCCCGGATTCGGCGCCGATGGCGAGGTAGCGGTCGTCGGGAGACCAGGCCAGTTTCGTCGCGCCGGCCGGCATGCGGACGGTCGCACGCAGGGGCTGGGCGCGATCGGGGCTCCATAGCATCACGCTTCCATCCTGGGCGGAGGTGGCCAGGAGGCCGTGCGCGGACTGGAACGCGACCGCGCAGACAGGGCGCTCGTGCGGAAACATATCCGGGGCGCGGCCTTCGGGGCCCGCTCCGGAAAAGTCCCAGACGCAGGCGTCGCGACCGCCGCTGGTGGCGAGCCAATGGCCGGAGCGCTCGAAGCTGAGGTGCTTCACCTTTGATTCGTATCCGCTCATCTGAAGCTCCAGGTCCGTATCGGGCATCCAGATGTGGACGCTCGGATCCTGATTGCCGGAGACCAGCCAGCGGCCGTCGGGCGACCAGGCCAACGCATGGATGCCGTTATTGTAGGGCAGTTCCTTCTGAAGCAGATCATCGTCACCGTCCCATAGGCGCACCCCGCCGAAGTGGGCGGCGGCGAGGCAGCCCCCGCGCGGCTCCCATGCGAGCGCCGTGATCGTCTTGGGAGCGTCCGCGACCGTCCGTCTGACGGCGCCGTCCGTCGAGACGAACAGCAGCTTCCGGCCCGCCGCCGCGCCGAGCAGGGCATCCCGGCCGGTCGAAGCGGGGCGCCAGGCCATCCGTTCGATCCACGGACCGACTTCGATCGAAGCGGTCTGCTGTCCGGATTCCGTATCCCAGAGCTTGATGGCGCCGTCCTGGCCGCCCGAAGCGAGCAGCGGGCCGGCCGGTGCGAACGCGAGGCAATTGGCTCCTTCGGCGTGCCCGGGCCAGCCCTGGCGCCTCGCTCCGTCCGCGCTCGCGTACAGTGCGACGGGACCCGCGGCCGACGCCGCCGCGAGCAGCGAACCGTCCGGGCTCCAGGCCAGATCGATGACATAGTCGTCGAGCGTCGCCGCCCAATGCTTGGCGAGATCCATGACGGCAATCAGGCGAAGCAGGCCTCGAACGCGCTTCGGAGCCGACCCCTGTCGAGATTTTTCCCGATGAAAATCAGCGTGTTCGTCCGCGGATCGGATCCCCACGGCCGTTCGAACTTGGCGTCGAACAGCATGTGGACCCCTTGGAAGACCAGGCGCTTGTCGCTGCCTTTAACGCTCAGAACGCCCTTCATCCGGTAGATATCGCCGCCCTGGGTGCGAAGCAGTTCGCCGATCCACGCGTTGAGCCGCGAGCCGTCCAGGTCGCCGGGCTCCTGAAAGCCCACGGAGCCGACCGCTTCGTCGTGCTCGTGGCCGGCGGGATAGTCCTCCTGCCAGACGGGCCGCGCCGTTTCGCCGGCGACCTCGACGTGGAGCGGCGCCTCGCCGCACTGCTCGAAGACGGCGTAGGTCCCGGCATGCTCGATCTCCAGGGGAAAGCGCCCCGAGCCGCCGGCGAGCTGGAGCCGCACCAGGTTCGGCCCCGGCAAGACGGATTCGCCCGGGGCGACGCGCCTCTCCCAGTCGGAAAAGGCCGAGACCGCGCGCCGCCGGAGGGCGGTCAGCTCGGCTTCGGCGAGCGAGGCCAAGGGCAGCACGGCGAGATCCATCTCGTTCTCGGCGTGGGGATGGCGATGGTGATGATGGGCCTTCTGATCGTGGTCGTGCCCGCCGCATTCCCCGATCAGGAGTTCGTGTCGGCCCGCCGGCAGCGCGTAGGCGCCCGCCCATTCGAAGGGAAACTCCGTGAGAAGGAAATCCGGATCGAGCCCGGTCGCCCGCTCGAGGCTGAATCCGCCGATGTCGATGACGCGGTCGAGCGGCACCTCGCCGTTGACCGCACGGTGGATGCGCGCCGCCGCGTTCATCCGGCGTAGCCGGCGCTCGAGGGCGTCCAACTCGGCGGCCGGGACCAGGTCGGCCTTGTTGAGGACGATGACGTCCGCGAACGCGACCTGCTTGACGGATTCGTCGCCGGCGTCGAGATGCGCGGACACGTGCTTCGCATCGACGAGCGTCACGATCGCATCCAGCCGGAAGGCCGCGCGCATCTCCTCGTCCGTGAAAAAGGTCTGGGCCACCGGCGCGGGGTTGGCGAGGCCCGTGGTTTCGATGAGAATGCCGTCGAGCCGGTCCTTTCGCTTGAGCAGCCGCCCGAGGACCCGGATCAGGTCCCCGCGGACGGAGCAGCACAGGCAGCCGTTGTTCATCTCGAACAGCTCCTCGTCCGAGGCGATCACGAGCTGGCCGTCTATCCCCACCTCCCCGAACTCGTTCTCGATCACGGCGAGTTTGCGGCCATGCCGGCCGGCCAGGATGCGGTTGAGGAGCGTGGTCTTGCCCGCGCCCAAAAAACCGGTGAGGACGGTGACAGGGATGGGGTCGGAGCTCATGGTTCCACCTTACCGGGCCGCAGCCCGGCCGCAATGACCCGCACGTTGTGCCGGAACATCTCCCGGTAGGACCGGGCGTCCGCGTCGGTCGTCAGGCCATCCCCGTACAGCGTTCCCCCCAGGCGCGCGCCGGTCGCCTGCACCACCGCCGCAACCAACCGCGGATTTGCCGAATTCTCGACGAACAAGGCGGGCACGCCGGCCGCGCGGATCGCATCGATCGTCCGGGCGAACGAGCGTGCGTCCGGCTCCGCCTCGGGGTTGAGCCCGCTTAGGGGAATGATCCGGAATCCGTAGTCGCGGGCGAACCAGCCGAATGCGTCATGGGTGGTGACGAGGACCCGCCGATCCGGCGGAATGGCGGCTAGTTTGTCCCTAGTCCAGCGGTCCAGCGCGGCCAGCCGGGCCAGAAAGCGCGCCGTCCGGGCGTCAAAGCCGGTGCGATCCACCGGCCGGAGCTCGCCGAGCACGCGGTCGACCTCGCGCGTCACTTTCTCGGTCGCGGGCACGCTGTTCCACCAATGGGGGTCCGCCTCCCTCCGCCCATGCTCCCACAAGGTGGGCACGTCGGTCCCGAACACGCTTCCCACCTGCACGACCCGGCCCCGCGTCCCCGAATTGGCGACCAGCCGGTCGAGATACGGCTCCATCCCTAGTCCGCACGCCAGGACGAGGTCCGCGTTGGCGACCGTCTCGAGGTCGTGGGGCGCCGGCTGGAACGTATGGGGATCGACCCCGGGCTGCACGAGGCCTGTAACCTCAGTCGCTCCGCCTCCTATCCGCCCGGCGATTTCGGTGAGGACGGTCCCCAGGGTGACGACTTTGAGCGGCGCGGCGGAACTCGCGGCCGCAAGGGCCGGAAGGATGACGAGAAGGCGGATGAGGCCGGGTCGCGGCATGGGGCTACGGCGGATCGTCGGGCTTGACCGGGACGGGGAAGGCGAAGGCGCCGGAACCGCGCGGCCCGCGGTAACTCACCGTGGCGGTCCAGATGCCGGCCGAGTCGGGCTGGACCATGGTGCGGTAGCGCCCGACTTTGCCCGGCACCGCGGCGACGCGGGTGATCGTGTGCGTCACCGCGCGCGGCGTGGCCAGGCCGAGTTCGAAGCGCACCGCGCCGACATTCACCGGCTCGCCGCTCGCGCCGTCCCGGAATTCCAGGGTCACGCGGTTGCGGCGGAGGCGCAGGCCGCCGGGCGCGTAGACGGAGACCTTCAGGCCGCCGGCGGTCTCGGTCGCGATCGGCCCGATCAGGCGTTCGAGCCAGAACCCGCCGGGCAGGCGCCCGCCGCGCCAGCCCCAGAATACGGCCGCCACGACGCCCGCCGCGGCGATCCAGGCCGCCCGGATCCAGAGCCGCCGCCAAAGCCGATGGACTTCCGCTCCCCGTGCCCCAGGATTCATCCGTGATTCAGCGGACCGTGCGCAATTGGATGCTGTCCACCAGCCGGTCCTGCGCCAGGATGTCCGTCGCGATGATGAGCTTGTCGCCGACCGCGACGCCGCCGAGGCGCCTCAGGAGCCCGATGGCGCTTTCGATCGTGAGATCCGGCTCGGCCGCGAACGGCAGCAGATGAGGCTCGACCGAGCGCAGCAGCCTGAGCTGACGCAGGAGCGGCAGATGGGGCGTGAAGGCGAGTATCGGCGAATGCACCGGCCGGAGGGCTGCGAGCCCCCGCGCCATGAAGCCGTGGCGGGTGAACGTGATCAGCTTCGAGTTGGGAAGCTGATTCGCCAGGACGACCGCGGCGTTGAGCACCTTCATCCGCTCGGTCGCGAACACGGCCGTCTCCCGGGCCCCTTCGGCGATCTCCGATTCGATCCGGCGGGCGATCTGGTCGAGCATCTGGACGCATTCCCGCGGATAGCGGCCGACCGTCGTTTCGCCGGACAACATGACGCAATCGGCCTGCTCGTAGACGGCGTTCGCGACGTCGGTGATTTCGGCGCGGGTCGGGACGGGCTGCGCGATCATCGACTCGAGCATGTGGGTCGCGATGATGACGGGCCGGCCCTGGGCGAGGCAGGCGTTGACGGCGCGGCGCTGGATGACCGGCAGCTCCTCGAACGGACACTCGATCCCAAGGTCGCCGCGGGCCACCATCAGGGCGTCGCTCGCGGCGACGATCTCGTCCAGGTTCCGGATCGCCGACTGATCCTCGATCTTCGCCACGATCCACACCTTCGAGCGGCGCTCCTCGAGGAAGCCGCGCAGCTCCCGGATGTCCGCGGCCGACCGGACGAACGAGAGGGCGAGCAGGTCGATCCCTTCCTCCAGCCCCACCAGCGTGTCGGCGCGGTCCTTTTCGGTGAAGGCCGGCAAATTCACCTTCACGCCGGGCAGGTTGATGTGGCGGCGGGACTTGAGTTCGCCCGGGACCAGCACGCGGCAGCGGATGTGCGCGGCCTGCTTTTCCAGCACCTCGAGCTGGATGAGCCCATTGTCCACCAGCACGGTGTCGCCGACCTGGATGTCCTTCACGAGACCCTGGTAATTCACATCCACCGAGCGGATCTCCTCGGAGCCCTCGCGCCCCGCGCCGGGCTTCACCGTGAAATCGAAGATCTCGCCGGGCTTGAGCTCCAGCGGATGGGCAAGATCGCCCGTCCGGATCTCGGGGCCCTTGATGTCCATCATGATCGCAACCTCCCGGCCGGCCCGCGCGCTGGCCTCCCGGATCCGCTTGATCGTGCCGCGGGTCCACTCGTGGCTCGCATGCGCCATGTTGAGCCGGACGATATCGGCCCCGCCGCGGATGAGCGCGTCGAGCATATCATCGCTCTCGGTCGCCGGACCGAGAGTGAAGATGATTTTGGTGCGACGGTGATTGGAAGCGGCGGTCATGATCGGGGGCAATCCTCGCGCGCTTCGCGGCCCGCCACAAGGCTCCAGATTCAGAACCGGTAGAGCGCGGTGCCTGCGCCCGGGTCGACGATCGCGAATTCGCACCCCAGGGCGGGGCGGAGCCCGGCAAGCGACGCGGCGACGGCCTCCCGGCTGTTGCACTCGCGGGACAGGTGGGTCAGATACACGCGCCGCCAGGCGGGGTTCGCGGTCGCCGAAAGCAGCGCGCGCGCCGCGTCGTTCGAAAGATGGCCGTGGCGGCCGGCGATCCGCTGCTTGAGCGACCAGGGCCGCCGCGGATCCGCTTCGAGCAGCCGGGGACAGTGGTTCGCCTCAAGCACGATCACGTCGCAGTCCCGCACCTGCTCGTGGATGTGCGGCGGAACGTGGCCCAGGTCGGTCAGCAGCACCAGGCTGCGACGGCCCTCGAACAGATCGCCGTCGCGGCCCCAGTTGAAGCGGAAGCCGACCGGGTCGTGCGCATCGTGCGGCACGGAGAAGCTCCTCACCTCCAGGTCGCGGAAGCGGAACGCGGCTCCGGTCTCGAATATCCGCCAGTTGGGCCGGTGGCCGAGTCCCTCCTGGGCCGCCCGCGCGGTGGCCGCGTTGGCGAAGATCGGCAGCCCGGGGAGCCGCTTGAGCCCGACAAGCCCCGCGGCATGGTCGCCGTGCTCGTGGGTGAGGAAGACGGCGTCGATCCGGTCCAGCGACTCGCCCAGGTCCGCCAGCCGCCGGTCCAGCCGCCGCGCGGACATCCCCGCGTCGATGAGGACGCGCGCCTGCGGGCTGACAAGCAGGGCGCTGTTGCCGCTGCTCCCGCTGCCGAGAATGCCGAAGCCGAGACCCATCGGGTGTTGCCAACCCGAAACTGGACCCGCAGATTGGCTTGGCAAGTGCGTACCCAGCCAATAACGCGCGGGTTTGTCGAGCCCCCCGCCGCGCCGATCGCGCTCTACCGGATCCGGGTGAACTGGTTCGCCGGATGGGTGTTGGCACGGCTCACGCGGCGGCCGCCTTGGCGCCCCTGGGTGTCGGCCGCGATCAACGTCGCGCTCATAGGCCTGGTCGCCTTCGGCGACTATTCCGTGGGGCCGCACGTCATCATCCACGTCTTTTACGTGCTCCCGGTCGTTCTGGCGGCGGCCTGGCTGGGCTGGCGGGCGTCGGTCGTCGCGTCCATTGTCAGCGTGGGGGCGAGGCTCGCGACGCAGTATGTTGCCGATCCGCAGTACGCGGCGCGCCCCGAGACTTGGTGGAACTCGCTGATCACCCTGGCGATGTTTCTCGTCCTGGCCCGGCTGCTGCGGGGCTTCCTCAGCCTCCAACTCCAGCTTGAGGAACGGGTCCGGCAGCGAACGGCGGCGCTCGAGGAGGAAGTCGCGGCGCGCAACCGGCTGCAGCGCGAGCTGCTCCGGATCAGCGACCGCGAGCGGAGCTCGATCGGCCACGATCTGCACGATGGCCTCTGCCAGCACCTGGCGGGCACCGCGCTGGCGGCCCAGGTCCTGGCCGAGCAGCTCGCGACGGCGGATTTCGTGATGGCCGAGGAGGCTCACGGCATCGTGCGGCTGGTCGAGGAGGGGATTGCCCAGACCCGCACCCTCGCCAACGGCCTGCTGCTCGCCGCCATCCAGCCCGATCGGCTGGCACCGGAACTGGAGAAGCTCGCTGAAAACGTCCGCAGGCATCACGGCGTGCCTTGCCGGCTGGCCGTGCGCGGCGATCCCATGCCCGCCGACGACACCACCGCCTCCCATCTGTTTCGGATCGCGGAGGAGGCCGTGCGCAACGCGCTGCGGCACGCCCACCCCACGCGGATGGAGATCGTGCTGGCGGGGGACCGCGGCGCCCTGACTCTGTCGGTCGCCGACGACGGCCCGGGTCTGCCGCCGCGGCACAGAGGGCCGGGCATGGGGCTTCGGGTCATGGCCCACCGTGCCGAAATCATCCAGGGCGGGCTCGATCTCGAGCCTGCGGCCGGCGGCGGCACGCTCGTGCGCTGCCGCGTGCCACCGCACGGGTCCGCCTGACGGCCCGTCCTCGGTCATGTCCAACTCGATCCGCATCTTCATCGTCGACGACCATCCCCTCGTCCGGGAATGGCTTGGCAACCTGCTGCGCCAGCAGCCTGATTTCGCGGTCTGCGGCCAGGCGGAGGACGCCACGGGAGCCCTGGCCGGAATGCAGGCTGCTCCGCCGGACGTCGCGGTCGTCGACCTGTCGCTGAAGAACGGTTCGGGGCTGGACCTGATCAAGGAGCTGCGCTCCCGCTTCCCCGACACGGCGGTCATCGTGCTTTCGATGTACGAGGAGATTTATTATGCGGAACGGGCGCTTCGGGCGGGCGCGCTCGGCTACATCACCAAGCGGGAATCGACCGGGAAGATCGTCGAGGCGATCCGTCAGGTGCTGGGCGGGCGGGTGTACGCGAGCGCGGAGCTGCTGGGCCGCCTGGCCGAGCGGATGGTCGGCCGCGCGCCTTTGCCGCCGCAGGGCGCGATGGCGATTCTGAGCGACCGCGAAATCGAGGTGTTCCAGCGGCTGGGGCAGGGACATCCGACGCGGAAGATCGCAACCGACCTCAGCGTCAGCATCAAGACGATCCAGGCCTACTGCGCCCGGATCAAGGAGAAGCTCGGCATCGGCACCGGCACGGAGCTGATGCGCGAGGCGGTCCGCTGGGTGGAGGCGGAAAATCGGGGCGAGCCCGACGTTTGACCTCGCGGTTGTTCCTGCACATCGTCGGGATTGATGCCCGGAAGATCGACTGCAGCCCGACCGAGACGCGCTACTTCGGCGGACCCGCCGCCGGGCGAGGTGTTCGTCACGCGGCAGGTGCACTTCAACGCGGCTCACCGGCTGTACAATCCGGCTTTCGGGGCGAAATGGAACGAGCGGGAGTTCGGCCCCTGCGCCAACCCCCACGGCCACGGGCACAATTACGTCCTGGAAGCGACGGTCGCTGGGCCGCCGGATCCCCGGACCGGCTACGTGCTCAACCTGGCCGAACTGAAGCGCATCCTCCGGCGCGCGGTCGTCGAGCCTTGCGATCACCGCCATCTCAACGAGGAGGTCGATTTTCTCAAGGGGATCATTCCCTCGACCGAAAACCTCGTGATCGCGTTCTGGCGACGGATTGCCGGCCGGATTCCCGCCGGGCGGCTGCACCGATTGCGCCTCTACGAGACGCCGCGCAACTACGCGGACTATTACGGCCCATGAGCGAATCGAAAAAGGCGATGTATCTCCACCAGTCCGCGAACGGCGCGCCGCCGCGCATCCGCCGGGGCTACGACGCGAAGTTTCGGCCCGATCGCGCGTATCGCGCGGGCATGCCGGACATGATGGAGGTGGCGCACGACGCCATCCAGGGCGCGAACGTGCCGATCCAGCAGGTCGGCGTATCCAATTTCCGGCTCCCGCTCCGGTACCGGACAAAGCGGGGCCGGATTCTCACGCTCGAAACCAGCATCACGGGCACGGTCTCCCTGGAAGCGGAACTCAAGGGCATCAACATGAGCCGCATCGTCCGCTCGTTCTACGAATACAAGGACGACATCTTCACGGGAGAGCGGGTGGGCCGGATCCTGGCCTCGTACCTGCGCAACGTTTCGGCCAAGGACGCGCGGCTGATGCTGGTCTTTTCGTATCCGATGCTGCAGCGGAGCCTGCGCAGCGGCCTGGACGGCTACCAGTATTACCGCGTCGCCTGGGAGGGCGTCATGACGAGCGACGGCCGGTACCGGCGGCGCATTCAGTTCGATTTCGTATACTCGTCGGCATGCCCGTGCTCCGCCGAGCTTGCCGAGCACGCGCGCGACCGGCGCGGGGCCTACGCCGTCCCGCATTCGCAGCGGAGCAAGGCGCGGATCACCCTCGAGGAGGCCGACGGGAAGAAGATCTGGATCGAGGACGTGCAGGCTCTCTGCGCGCAGGCGCTCCGGACGGAAACGCAGGTCATGGTGAAGCGCGAGGACGAGCAGGCGTTCGCCGAACTCAACGGCGCCAACCTCAAGTTCGTCGAGGACGCCGCGCGCCTGCTCTACGGGGCTTTCGACCGCGACCGCCGCGTTCGCGACTTCCAGATCGCCTGCGCGCATCTGGAGTCCCTTCATTCCCACGACGCGGTGAGCGTCATCTGCAAGGGCGTCAAGGGCGGATTCACCGCCGATTTCTCCGACTTTTCCAGGCTGCTGTGCTGACCGCGCGCCCGGCCGACGACCGGGCGGAATGCAAAAAGGCGGTGTTCGCTCCGTGCGAACTGCCGAAAATAATGTTTCGCCTTTTGCATGGCCGATGCCTAACACGCTCGGCCGCACTCATATGCCCCGGGCGTCTCCGATTGGCACGCGAACGGCTACTCGGTAGGCGTCATGGATCTGAAAAACGCCATCGGACTGCTGGTCACTGGGATTGCGATGAGGGCGATCCCCGATCTCGAGCCGGGTTGGTTTCAGCCGGCGGTAGCCGGCGGTTCCAACGCGAGCGCGATCTGGATGACCTGCATGGGCACGATCGAGGCGGCGATGGGTTTCTGGTATTTGCTGAAGACGGGCGTGCTGCCGGCGCTCCGGCAGAGGCGGAGCCGACGCGGCGCTTCTGCGCCGGTCCCGCGCCCCGTATCCCGGCCGCAAGTCGTCCTCGGGAGATGATCCGCCCGGCGGAACGTCAAAACAGAAGTCCGCCGGGCTTGCGGCCGGCGGCCGTGTAGCCTTTTTCCGTCAGGATCCGGCCTTGGGGGGTGCGCTGCAGATAACCTTCCTGGATCAAGAACGGCTCGTGCACCTCCTCCAGGGTCTCGGACTCCTCGCCGACCGCGACGGCGATCGTGCTCATTCCGACCGGGCCGCCTCCGTAGTTCTCGGCCATGGCCCGCAGCATGCGCTTGTCCATTTCGTCCAGGCCGGAAGCGTCGATCTCGAGCAGTTCGAGAGCCGCAGCCGCGACCGGCTGCGTGATGGCCCCGGAAGCGCGCTGCTGGGCGAAGTCCCGCACGAAATGGATGAGGTTGTTGGCGATGCGCGGGGTGCCTCGGGCGCGGCCGGCGATTTCACGTTCGCCGGGCGGATCGATCGCAACGCCGACCAGCCGGCAGCTCCGCCGGACGATGCCGGCCAGCGTGGCCGCGTCGTAATAGTCGAGCCGCGTCTGAAGCGTGAAGCGCGAGCGCAGCGGGGCGGTGAGCAGCCCGCTGCGGGTGGTCGCGCCGACCAGGGTGAAGCGCGGCAGGGACAGGCGCACGCTGCGGGCATTCGGCCCCTGGTCGATCATGATGTCTAGCCGGAAGTCCTCCATCGCCGAATACAGGTATTCCTCCACGGTCTTCGGCAACCGATGGATCTCGTCGATGAAGAGCAGATCGCCCTCCTCCATGCTGGTGAGCAGGCCCGCCAGGTCGCCGGGCTTCTCGACGACGGGCCCGGAGGTGACGCGGACGTTGCGGC
>JBOHXF010000195.1:0-10252 GCA_050737455.1 Opitutaceae bacterium
ACATCCCGAACCCGGCGCGCCGCCCGGGCGGCGCATTCTCGGTGGCGAGAAGCACCGCCCCGCCCCATTCACCGCCCAGCCCCAACCCTTGGCCGCAGCGGCAGACCGACAACAGAACCGGCGCGAGCAGGCCGATGGACCGGTAGGCGGGAAGCAGGCCGATGCACGCGGTCGACAGGCCCATGGTGAGAAGCGCCGCGACCAAGGTCGCCTTCCGCCCTATCCGATCTCCGAAATGCCCGAACACGGCCGAACCGAGCGGACGTGCGAAGAACGCGAGGGCGAATGTGGCGAGCGATTCCAGCGTCGCCGAAGCCGGCGATGACATGGGAAAGAACTGCTTCGGAAACACGAGCACCGCAGCGGTCGCATAGATGTAAAAGTCGAAGAACTCGATTGTGGTGCCCGCGAGGCTGGCGAGCAGGACCCGGACCGTGGAGTTGGCCCGGGGCTCCGGATGGACGGGGGGGTCGCTCATGCGAAGGCATGGACGGTGCGGGAGGTCCGGCCGAGATGGCAACCTCCAAGCCGAACGCGAGTCCCGTCGCCTCTGCGCTGGCTGGAATGAAGTTACAATCCGGACTAGAATCGCGGCAAGGGGCCCGCAAAGTCATCCGGGCTCCTTCATGGCCCCGTCGTCTTGTTGGCTGGGGAGCCGATCGGCGATTTAACCCGTTGCTGAAATCGGGTGGCGTTCGACTGCCACATTCGGGAGTCAACGGAAACGGCCGCCGATGTCTGCTGTCATCACACGTTAACGAATCCGTGCCGCGATTCGGAGGGTTTCGGCGGTCTGTTTGAAGAAACCTTGCCGGCGTGGGCGCGTCTTAGCCAACCTGAATGGACACGCTCGATCGGGTTTCCTTGTCACCGGCCTCGGCCTGGGAACCATTGCCGCCATCCGACTGGAACGCCGAGACGGCCCGGCACCTCCTGCGGCGGGCCGGCTGGACGGCCCTGCCAGCGGATACCGAGCGTGCGATCGGTGAGGGACTCCCCGCGACCTTGGAGCGGCTGTTCCCGGCCGCGCCTCCGCTCTTCCGCGAACCGGAGTCGATCGCCCGGTTCGCCGAGCAGGTTCCGGGCTTTCACCGGCGCATGCGGGCGGCGGAGCCGGCGGAACGCCGCATGATCCGGCGGCAGGAGCGGGAGCAGGCCGAGATCGCGCGGCAGGATCTGACGGTCGGCTGGCTCCGGTATGCGTCCCAGCCGGCGAGCGCCGCCTACGCCAAATGGGTGCTCTTCCTCAGCGACATCTATGTGGTCTCGTCGGACAAGGTCCAGGATCCGGAGCTGATCTACCGGCATTTCGATCTGCTGGGACGGCTCGGACAGGGACCCGCGCCGGCGCTCACCAAGGCGGTCTCCCGTTCGCCCGCCATGATGATCTACCTCGACCTCAACGAGAACCGGCGTGGGGCGCCGAACGAGAATTTCGCGCGCGAAATGCTCGAGCTGTTTGTCCTTGGCGAGGGCCACTACACCGAAAAGGACGTCAAGGAGGCGGCGCGCGCCTTCACCGGATACCGCTACAGTCCCCTGCGCGATGGATTCGTCTTCGCCCGGCGCCAGCACGACACGGGCTGGAAGACGGTGTTCGGATCGAGCGGCCCGTTTGGCGGCGACGATGTCATCGACCTCGCCTATGCCCAGCCCGCCGCCGACTCCTTTGGGCCGCACGAGCTGGTGAAGTTCTACCTTTCCGACGCCATGCTGCCCTCCGCGCATCTTCAGGCCCTGGGCGAGCGCTGGCGGAGGGAGGGGGGCTACCAGTGGGGCTGGCTCGCGCGAAGGTTTTTTGGAAGCAGGATCTTTTACGCTCAGGAATTTCGCGCGGGCTTCATCAAGAGCCCGCTGCAATACTATCTCGGACTCGTCCAGGACCTTGGGCTCGAAGTCAATCCCCTCCCCCGCTTCGTCATCAACCCCATGCGGCAGATGGGCCAGAGGCTGTACTATCCGCCGAACGTCCGCGGTTGGGTCGGCGGCCGCCACTGGATCAATTCCGCCTCGCTCTCCGCCCGGCGCAACGCCGTCGAGCTGCTCTTCGCCCATCTGAACGAAAATCGCCTGAACGCCGACGACCGGCGGACCCTGGCCGCGGACCGCGCCGCCGGCGCCGGTCCGTACGAAGTCGACGACGAGCGTCTGCGCCCCCTCGCCGAGCGGGACCCGGCCGATGCCGTCGCCTGGCTCGAACGCAGATACCTGCCCTTCCCCGCCGAGCCCGCCTTCCGGGCGGGGCTCCAGGACTTCCTCGCCCGAGCCGGCGCGGGAACCGCGGAGCGTCTCCACCGGGTGCGGCGCGCGGCGATCACGCTGTTCGAAAGCCCGGCCTATCAACTTTGCTGACGGCGCAATGAACAATCCAACTCCGCGCTTTCCCACCACCCGCCGCGAATTCCTGCGCTCCTCCGGCCGTGGCATCGGCCTATTGGCGTTCAGCCGCTTCGCGCCGTCTTTTCTCGTCCGCGCGGCCCGGGCGGACGTCCCTCCCCCGGAAAAGGACCGCAGCGTCCTCGTGCTGGTGCAGCTCGCCGGCGGCAACGACGGCCTCAACACCGTGATCCCGTTCGAGGATCCCCAGTATTACCGGCTGCGTCCGAGCCTCGCGATCCCGAAAGGGAAGGTGCTCCCGCTCTCCGGCCGCCAAGGGCTCCATCCGTCCTGTGCCGCACTTCTCGCCCTGGCCCGGGACGGCAAGCTCGCCATCGTGCAGAACGTCGGCTATCCGAACCCCAACCACAGCCACTTCCGCTCCACGGAAATCTGGGAGACCGCGAGCTCGAGCGACGAATTCCTCTCCACCGGCTGGCTGGGGCGCTATCTGGACAATGCCTGCGCCGGGGTCCCGGCCGGCGACCACGACCCCGAGGCGGTCCACATCAACACGCTCAACGGCATGCCGGAAACTCTTTTCGGAGAGCGGGAGCATCCCACGTTCGGACTGATGGCGCACGGGCTCGGGCACCGCGACAGCGAGCGGACGCGGGAGCTGCTCGAACTCGTGGGCGAACGCGGCCCCGACACGGAGCGCGGCTTCCTGGAGCACACGCTGATGGACTCGCTGGTCACCGAAGCCAAGATCCAGCGCATGCTGGCCGGATACCGGCCGCTGACCGAATATCCGCTCAATCCCTTCGGCGCCTCGCTGCGCAACGTCGCCGGGCTCATCGCCGCCGGTCTCCCGACGCGGGTGTATTTTGTCACCCTCACGGGCTTCGACACCCACGTCAACCAGCTCGGCACCCACACCCGGCTGCTCGAGGTTCTCTCCGCCGGCCTCGCCGCCTTTCAGCGGGACCTCGAGGCCCATAGGCTCGACGGGCAGGTCGTCACCATGACTTTTTCCGAATTCGGGCGCCGGCCCTTCGAGAACGACAGCAAGGGGACCGACCACGGCACCGCCGCGCCGCTCTTCGTCATGGGCTCACGGGTCCAGGCCGGACTGCACGGCGCCGCCGCCTCGCTCGACATCCCGCGGAACCAGGACGTCGCCTACGGCACCGACTTCCGGAGCCTCTACGCCACCATGCTCGAAAGCTGGCTCGGGTATCCGTCGGAGCCCGTGCTCGGCGCCAAATTCGCGCCGCTGCCGATATTCACGGCCTAATCGGACGGCGCGCGGGGCGCGCTCGCAAATTCGCCGGCTCTTCAGCGCTCGAAGCCGACCCGGCCGGCGTCGCGAGCGTTTCCGCGGGCGCGACCGGTACCGCGCCGAAATCCGGCGCTCTGCGCTCGTGTTTGGCCAATTCCCAAACTAGGGCTTCCACCGTGCCCGATCCCGCACCCAGGATCCGCAACCCCGTCCTTCGCGGCTTCAACCCCGATCCCTCCTTCGTGCGGGTCGGCGACGATTATTTCATCGCGACCTCGACGTTCGAGTGGTTTCCGGGCGTCCAGATCCACCACTCGCGCGATCTCGTGCACTGGCGGCTCGCCGCCCGCCCGCTCCGGCGGCCCAGCCAGCTCAATCTCCTCGGCGACCCGGATTCCTGCGGCGTGTGGGCCCCATGCCTCACCCACGCCGACGGGCTCTTCTGGCTCGTCTACACCGACGTCAAGCGCTACGGCCGCACGACGGTCGGCGGCGCGAGCGGCGCCTCGCTGCGGGATTTCCACAATCACCTCGTGACCAGCCCGCGGATCGACGGCGATTGGTCCGATCCGGTGAGGCTCAACAGCAGCGGCTTCGATCCCTCCCTCTTTCACGACGAGGACGGCCGGAAATTCCTCGTCAACATGCTCTGGGACCATCGCCCGGGCCGCAATCGCTTCGCGGGGATCGTCCTTCAGGAATACGCCCCCGGGGACAAGCGCCTCATCGGCCCGCGCGAGCTGATCTTTTCCGGCACGCCGCTTGGCTTCACCGAGGGACCCCACCTCTACAGGCGCGGCGGCTGGTATTACCTGCTGACCGCCGAGGGCGGGACAGGCTGGGGCCATGCGGTCACCCTCGCGCGCTCCCGCACACTGACCGGCCCGTACGAGCCGCATCCCGACGGGCCCATGCTGAGCGCCCGACTCCGTCCCGATGCCGAGCTGCAGCGAGCGGGCCATGCCGATCTCGTCGAGACTCAAACAGGCGAAACGTTCATCGCGTATCTGTGCGGACGGCCGCTGCGCAACCGCGGCCGCTGCACGCTGGGCAGGGAGACCGCGATCCAGCCGATGATCTGGGGCGCCGACGCCTGGCTGCGGACCACCGATGGGCAGGGCGTTCCCCAAACGGATACGCCGGCGCCGAAGTTGCCGGCGCACCCGTTCCCCGTCCGACCGCCGCGGGAGGATTTCGAGGAGCCGGATCTTCCGCCGGATTTCCAATGGCTGCGCTCACCCTGGCCGGAAGAGCTCTTCAGCTTGGGCGCGCGACCGGGCTGGCTCCGGCTTTACGGCAGGGAGACCATCGGCAGCCGGTTCCGGCAGGCACTGGTCGCCCGCCGCCTGCAGGCTCACTGCGTCAGCGCGTCGACTCTGCTCGATTTCGAGCCGGAACACTTCCAGCAGATGGCCGGCCTCGTCTGCTATTACAATGGGGCCAAGTTCCATTACCTGCACCTCTCGAACGACGAAAAGGTGGGCAGGCACCTGCGTGTCATGTCCGCCCTGCCCGACTCACCCCAGACTGACGCGTTCACGCCGCCCGTGGCCCTCCCGCCGGGCCGGCCGGTGCGGCTCCGCGCCGAAATCGATTGCGAGCGGCTCCTGTTCGCCTACTGGGTCGAAGGCGTGGACACCGAGTGGCGCTGGCTCCCCGAATCCTTCGACGCGAGCCTCCTTTCCGACGAGGCGTCGGCGCCCGGCCGGCCCAATTTCACCGGGGCGTTCGTCGGCATGGCCTGCCAGGATCTCGCCGGCACGGCGCTCGCCGCGGATTTTGACTGGTTCGAATACCGCGAACGGGATTACGTCGCCCAGTCCTATCAGTTCGCGACTCGTTGATGAATGGTATCTTGCAATTCCCCTCCGGCTTGCCTCCGTCGGCTCCTCCACTACCCTTGCGCCCTGCATGAAGATTTGCCTTCTTTACGGTTTCATGATGGCGGTCGCCGGCCTTGTCGTCATGGCGGTGATGTCGTTGCTGGGTTACAACACCGACGTGGCCCATTTGGGCGCGGGCCAATCGATCTCCAACGCCACCAGCCTGGCGATCACGATCACCGGAATCGTGCTCGGGGTGCGCGCGTGCCGCGCGAGAGCGCCGGCCGGCGCGCCCTACCCCTATGTCCTAGCGGCCGGCGCCGGCGTTGGGATCTCTTTTTTTTCGTCCCTTTTCGGGGTCGGCGCCCTGATCCTGTACTTTGAAGTGATCAACCCCGGGTTCCACGATCTGATCGCCCAAGCCCAGCTCGACAAATTCTCGGCCAAGGGACTTGATCCCGATAAGGCCGAACATTTCGTGCATCTCATTTCGTCGGTGCCGTTCCTCGTGGCTTGGACCTCCGTCATGAGCTTCATCGTCGGCGTGGTCATCGCACTTATCGTCGGGGCGTTTCTGAGGCGGCCAGCCCCACCCCTGACGGCCGAGTCGGCGGTTCCGTGACCGGCCCGGCGGATCTTCCGCCCCGGGTGGGGCCGGAGGAACCCCTCCGGGCTAGGAGCCTCACCCGTTATTTCTGGCGGAGCCGGCGGCGCATGTGGCCGGGGACGATCGTCGCCGTCCTGCGGACCCTCGCCATCGCCCCCTGCCCGCTGATCTTCCAGCGGATCATCGACCGCGACGTGCGCGCCCACGACCTTCGCGGCGTGGCCCTCCACGCGGGCGTCTTTGCGGCGCTCATGGCCGTCCACTGGATCCTCTCGATCTTCGGAGCGCACCTGATCGCGAAGAACCTCGCCCGCCTGATGGTTGAAATGCGCGCCCGCATTTTCTTCCGCCTGCAGTACCTCAGCTTTGCGCACCTCGATCGCCAGCAGACCGGCCGGCTCCTGACCAAGTACGCCTTCGACACCCAGAAGATCGAGACCGTCCTCTTTTCAGTCCTCAATCAGTTGATTCCGAACGTGCTCTACTGCGCGAGCGTGTTCCTGGTGCTCAGCTTCCTGAACTGGCGCCTCGCGGCGGTCCTCCTCGTGGCCCTGCCCTTCTGGGCGGTCGCCAAGTGGCGCTTCTTCGCCCGGCTTCAGGACACCAACCGCAGGACGCGCCTCGCGCAGGAGACGCTCACCGGAACGGCCAGCGAATACATCTCCGCGCTCAAGCTCGTCCGCAGTCTCGGCGAGGAGGCGCAAGCCGAGCGCCAGCTCGACCGCACGAGTGAGGAGGTCGCCAAACAGCGGGTGGACCAGATCTGGGTCAGCGCCAATTTCGGGACGTTCGCCTACGTGAGCACGCAACTCATCGCGCTCCTGATCGTCGGCGGCGGGGCCGTGCTGGCCATCCGGGGTGGCATCACGCTCGGCACCCTGCTCGCGTTCGTCGCGGCCCTCCCGATCCTGCTCAATCCCGTCCAGCAGTTCATCGGGATGAGCGACGCCTGGTTCTCCGCGGAGGAGAGCTTCGCGAGCATCAAGGAGCTCGTCGCCTCGCCGTATGTCGAGCAGTGGCACGGGACCCGCCGGATCGCCCGGCTGACGGGAGCGGCGGCGTTCGAGGCCGTGTCGTTCGCCTATCCCCAGGCCGAGCAGCCGGTCATCCGGAATTTTTCCCTGGAGATCCGGCCCGGGGAGCGGCTCGCATTCGTCGGTCCGTCCGGCGCCGGCAAAAGCACGCTCGTCAATCTCCTGCTCGGGCTTTACGCGCCCACCGGCGGGCGCATTCTTTTCGACGGGGCGCCCCAGGAAGACTGGGACATGCGCTGGGTCCGGCGGCAGTTCGCTGTCGTGATGCAGGAGAACATCCTCTTCTCAGGCACGATCGCCGACAACATCCGCTTCGCGCGGCCCGAAGCGTCGGAAGAGGAAATCCGGGGCGCCGCCCGGATGGCCAACGCCGAGGAGTTCATCCTCGAAATGGAATCGGGCTTCCAGACCCGGGTGGGTGAGCGCGGAGCGACCCTGTCCGGGGGCCAGCGGCAGCGCATCGCCATCGCCCGGGCAATCCTCCGCAGCCCCGCCCTGCTGATCCTGGACGAAGCGACCTCCGCCCTGGATTACGAGAGCGAGAGGCTGATCCAGGAGGCTCTCCGAAGGCTCGCGGCGGGCCGGACAGTCGTCACGATCGCCCACCGGCTCAGCACCATCAGGGACTCCGACCGGATCGTTGTGCTCTCCGCCGGTCGCATCGCCGAGGAAGGTTCGTACGACGCGTTGATGCGCAGCGGCGGCGCCTTCGCGCATCTGGTGGCCGCCCAGGCAGGCATTCCCGAGCAGCCCCCGCCGCGGGACCCGCTTTCAGACGGCCGGCCGGCCCCGAGCCTCGTCAGCCGGCCGCCCTGAACTCGAACACCTGGCTCGCCCGGACCAGAACCGGCCGGCCTCGCCGGGTCGGCCTTTCGAACTTCCATTTGCGCAACGCCCCGATGGCCAACGCCGCAAGCCGCGGATCGACGCCGGGTCCGACGGCGGGCAGTCGCACTGCTCCCGTGCGGTCGATGTAGAAATCCACCCGCACCTCGCCGACTTCGCCCTTCGTCGCCATATGCTGGGAAAACGCGGGTTCGGCGGTGACAAGCGCTCGCGGGACTCGGTCGAGTTCGCCCGGGCCCACGACGCTGAAACCGGTGTCCGGGTGGCCGATCTGGTACATCCGCATCGCCACCAGCCCGTTGACGTTCAGCGAAACCACCACCGGCCCTCTCACTTGAAAATGCATCGCGACCCGACCCGTGGTTCCCACCGGATGGCCGTCGATCTGGGCGGGATCGAACGTCCATCGCCGGACCGCTGCGACTGCCACCCGAGCGAAACCAGCGTCGGTGCAGGCGATGGCGAGGCAATCGTCTACGGTTCCGGCGCGGTTCACATCGAACGCGACGACCGCGCTGCCATCCCGCACGCCCAGATCGAGCAATTCGGCCGGGAACGCGGGGAGATCCCGATGTTTGATCCGCGCCGGCTCGAAGTCGGACGCCCGCGCGCTCCCGGCGCCGAGCACAATCCCCGCGAGGACAAAAATCCATATCCTCGGTACGATCTTCATGGCACGCCTGCGCCGGCCAATATACCCCTTTTTGGCCGAAACGCCGAAAAAAATGATCCCTGTCCGCACGTGCAACGTTCTTTCTCCCTCCCGGACCCCAGAATCGCCCGACCGGACCGGGGGGATGCACTTCTTCAGCGGAGACTGGGGCACATCCCGCTTTCGCCTGCGGCTTGTTAACGCGTCCACACTTGCCGTGCTCGCGAGCTTGGAGACCGGCGAAGGTGTCAAGGCGATCCACGAGGCCTGCCTCCGTCGCGGAGTCGATCGCGACGGGCGCGAAGCGGTTTATTGGAGCGTCCTTCGCAAGGCGATCGCGCGCCTGGCCCGCCAGGCTTGCCTATCGCCTGCCGGAATCCCGGCGGTCGTCTCCGGCATGGCAAGCTCCTCGATCGGCCTCCGGGAGCTTCCCTACGCCCGGCTGCCGTTCGCGCTCGACGGCTCCCAGGCGCTCGCCGAACTCCTGCCCTCCGCCGTCAAAGCCCGCGGCGCCGTTCTCCTCGTCTCCGGCCTGCGCGCAGACGCCGAAGTGATGCGCGGCGAGGAGACTCAACTGATCGGCGCCTTCGGCTCCGTCGCCCGGCTACCCGCCCGGCGCGTGATCGTCCTTCCGGGCACCCATTCGAAACACGTCGTCGTCGAACGCGGACAAGCGGTGGCTTTCGAGACGTATATGACGGGCGAACTGTTCGATCTGCTCTCCCGCGGGAGCGTCCTCGCTTCATCGCTCGCGCCCGCCGGCACGGTTGACGGGACAGCGGTTCGTCGGCCGTTTCTCGAAGGCGTTCTCGCCGGCCGCCGGGAAAACCTGTTGCACGCAGCCTTTCGAGTTCGCGCCCGGGCCCTGCTCGACCGCGCAGCGCCGGCCGCAAACCGTTCCTTCCTAAGCGGCGTCCTCATCGGCGCCGAGCTCCGTTCGCTCCTCAGGATGCGTCCGCGCCGTATTGAAATCGTCGGAGCGCCGCCGCTGGACCGGGCCTATGAACGGGCCTTGCGCGCGTCGGGCTTCCGAGGCACCATCGTCCGGCACTCGGCCACCGAAGCGACGATCGCCGGCCACCGGCTCATTGCCCGCCGGCATGGCCTGCTTCCGTAAGCGGCCACCGCCGCGCCACCCGACCATCTCTGAGCCCGGCTCCTCAAATCCGCGGCCCCCAGGAGCCCTCCGCACGTGTGGCGCCGCCCTAACCCGGGTTTCAGTTTCAGAGGGAAGACGCCAAATCCGAGTTTCGGCCGTTTCCCCCAGTTTGGCGAGAAATCGCCTGAGCTGTAGAAAACCCCTGTAGAAGGCCGAGTAGCCGATTATGCCGAGTTGAATCGCTCGGCCGGCGGTTTTGGGAGGGCGGTAATTGGATGCAACTTGGGATAATCAAAGCGCCTCCAAGAAGGAGATCAGATGAGAAAGGGGTTTCGGATGGGCTGGCGCCGGGGCGGCGCCCGGTTCAAGTAATTGAAGACATTCCTTCTTCATTTTTAGGTCGGCCTCGACGTACAGGTGGGTCGTTCCGGGTTTTTCATGGCCGAGCCAGAGGGCGATGACCTCAAGGGGCACTCCAGCTTGCAGGAGATGCATCGCCGTGGTGTGGCGAAAGACATGAGGCGTGATTCGCCGGCCAGACAAAGACGGACAATCTTGCTCGGCACGCCGCACCGCCAGCGTCAGTCGAAAAG
>JBOHXF010000196.1:0-1736 GCA_050737455.1 Opitutaceae bacterium
CCTCCCATACGAACACACCGCCGACGATGACGAGGGTGATCGGCTGGTGGACCATGAACGCGATCATCCCGATGAGCCCTCCGAGGGCGAGAGATCCGGTGTCTCCCATGAACACTTCCGCCGGATACGAATTGTACCAGAGGAACGCGAGGCCGGCGCCCACCAAGGCGCCGCAGACCACGGCCAACTCGCCGGCGCCCGGCACGAAGCCGATAAGGAGATAATCGGCGATCTTCACGTTCCCGGCCGCATAGGCCATGATGCCGTACACCAGGGCGACGGTGATGGTGCAGCCGATGGCGAGCCCGTCGAGCCCGTCGGTCAGGTTGATCGCGTTCGAAAAGCCGACCAGCCAGAAGTAGATGAAAACGAACAGGCCTCCGATCGGCAGGCAAGCGATCGCCGGGTGCTTGAGGAAGGGGATCCACAGCTCGCGGATTTGGCCCGCGCTCGCCCGATGGGAGCACAGGAACAGGACGGCCGCGACCGTCGTGAGGGTCTGCCAGGCGATTTTCTCGAGAGATGAGATCCCGTGGCGGCTCCGGCGGACGACCTTGAGATAGTCGTCGCGGAAGCCGACCGCGGTGAGCGCGGTGTAGACGAACAAGGCCACGAAAACCCAGATGTTCGGCGCGGCCCACAGGACGGAGCTGATGAAGACGCAAAGGAAGATGAGCAGCCCCCCCATGGTGGGCGTGTTCTTCTTGTCGAAGCTCCGGGCCAGTTCGCCGGTGCGCTCGTCGTCGTAGTGCTGCCCGAACTTGAGCCGGCGCAGCTGCGCGATCAGCCAGGGCCCGATCACGAAGCCGATGAGGGCCGCCGTCCCCGCAGCGAGAAGCGTGCGCATGGTCTGGTAGCGCAGCACCCGCAGAGGGCCCCAGAGGTTGTTGAAATCCGCAAGATAGGTCAGCATGGGACGCTCGCCTCCGTCGCCGCGAAGGCGTCCTCAAGGCGGTGCCGCCGGCTTCCCTTGACCAAAATCGCCCCGCGGAAGGCGGCGAGGAGCGCGGCTCCTCCGGCAGCCGAAGCCGCGAGCTCGATCTGGCCGGGCCGGGCACCGGCGGCGAGCGCGCCGTCCCGCACGGAGGGGCCCTGGGGCCCCACGAAGAAAAGCCGGTCCTCGGGCCGGAGCCGGAGCGAGGCGCCCAACTCGCGGTGAAAGCGGTCCTCGTCCGCCCCGAGTTCCTCCATGCCTCCCAAAACGTACAGCCGGGGCAGCGCTTCCGGAGCGAGGCGTCGAAACGCCGCCAGGGCGTCGTCCATCGACGCGGGGTTGGCGTTGTAGTGGTCCAGGTAAAGGAGCCGGCCCGGCTCCCGCCGGATCTCTCCGCGCCCCGGCGCGGGCCGCCATCCCGCAAGCCGGGCCCGCAGCGTTTCGGCCGGGAGCCCGAGCCGGAGCGCGAGCTCCAGGGCGAGCGCCGCGTTCGAAGCCATGCCCTCGCTTGGACTCGGGAGCGTGAACTCGCCCGCCGCCTCGTCCCCGCCCAGCACGATTCCGATCGAATCGCTCCGGGGACGCAGGCCGAACCCCACGGCAATGCCCCGGACCGGAAGCCGCCGGAAGCTTTCGTACCCATCGCACGATTTCGGATACACGGCGAATCCGCCCGGGCGCACCCCCTCCAGCAGGCGCGCCTTTTCGCGCGCGACCCCGTCGATCCCATCGAGTTCCACCAGATGGGCCGGGCCCACCATGGTCACGACGAGCCCGCTCTCGGTCGTCGTCGCAGCTGCCA
>JBOHXF010000197.1:0-2161 GCA_050737455.1 Opitutaceae bacterium
CGCCGCTCGCGGATGCCGGTCATGAGCTCCAGGCGGCCGAACGGCAGCCGGAGCCGCTCGTAGAGCGGCCGCAGCCGCTCCTCGATGGCGGCGGAGGTCCACACCTCGTCCGGCAGCGCGACCGCCAGCGACTCCAGGCAAACGCGCTCGAATTTCACGGGCGCATCGCGAGCCGGATGACGTCGCGGTCGAAGGCGTTGCTGCCCATCCCGGCGTCGACCACGAGGGTCGCGCCGTTGACTCCGCTGCTCCTCGGGCTGAGGAGGAACAGGGCGGCATCGGCCACCTCGCGGGTGGCGAGCGCCCGCCTGCGGAAGGTGAGCTTCTCGGCGTAAAGGTAGCTCTCGATGTAGCCCGGGATGCCCGCCGAAGCGCTGGTCTTGAGCGGGCCCGACCCGACCACATTGAAACGCACCGCGCTGTCGGCGCTGAAGGACTTGGCGAGAAAGCGCGAGCACGACTCGAGCATCGCCTTGATCGGGCCCATGAACCCGTAGTTGTCGGGGGTCACGAGGAGCGAGGAGATGCCGATCGTCACGACCGAAGCGTCCGGGGCCAGGCGCGGCTTGAACGCCCGCGCGATCTCGACCAAGGAAAAGCCGGAAACGGCCGCGGCCTCGATGAAATCGGTTCGCGCGGTCTCGTGGAACGCCTTGGAGCCGCCGGCGTAGTTCGCGAATGCGATCGAGTGGACGAGCCCGTGCAGGGTCCCATGGCCGGCCGCAGCCACCTCCGCCGCGAGATTTTCGGCCGCGCCCGGTTCGGCAACGTCGCACACGAATACGGGCCGGCCTCCCAGGGTCCCCTGGAGGGAAAGCTTCCGCTCCTTCGAGCGGACGCTGTAGAGAACTTTCGCCCCCTGCTCCTCCAAGGCCTGGCCGACGAACCAGGCGACGCTCTTGCGATTGGCCACCCCGAAGACGAGGAACGCCTTGCCTCGGATCTGAAGGTAATCGCTCATGGCGCGGGAGCCGGCTCCTTCCACGCCACGGAAAAATCCACGTTCAGAACCCGCCGGTCCCCGCATCTGACTGCGCCGGTCATCATGATGAAGCCGGCCATTTCGTCCTTTTTGCGGACCTCGATCGTTATGGTGTCCCCCGGAAGGACCGGGGTGCGGAAGCGCACATCGCCGATCCGCGCGAGCAGCGGCACGCCGGCGGGCCTTCCGGAAGCGCCGGGGCGGGCCGCCATCGCAAGCGCCACGTAACAGGCGGCCGCCTGGAAGACCGCCTCGCAAAGGAGAACGCCGGGGGTGATCGGCGCTCCGGGATAATGGCCGCGGTAGAAATCCTCATCCCCGCGCCAGGTGCGCCGGGCGATCAGTCCGCCGGCGGATTCGGAAACGATCTCATCGACGAACAGGAACGGCGGCCGGTGGGGGATCAGGTCGGTGACAGCGGTGGCCATGGAGCCAGTATGCGGGTTGGAAGGCGGTTGGGGAGGAAAGACGAGAGATAGCGGTCCATCCGGTCCGCGACAATCACCCCGTAATTGATGGTGCCGAGCCAGCCGGACATGATGATGCCGACTGAGCCCGCGTGGTACATGCCGGGCACGGCCTCGGGGAGTTCCGCCGACACCTTGAGCCCCTCGAACTTGGTGCCGAACGAGGCCCCGCCCCAATGCGTCGTGTACCGCTCGATGGTCCGCGGCGTCGCCGCCTCCGTCCAGTCGATCTTTTCGCGGACGCCCGGGATGAGCCGCTCCAGGGCCGCGAGCGAGTCCTCCACCAGCCGCGCCTTCTCCCGGGCGTACGCCTCGTCCGACAGGCCGGTCCAGTCCTCATGCCGGCTGTTGATCGAAGCCACAATGGTGTAGCGGTCCGAGCCGGGCCGGGTCTCCGGATAGTAGACGGAGAAGGTCCGGCTGGTCGTGCGCAAGCTCGTCAGCTCCGCGCTGCTGAAATGCGGGGCCTGCGAGACGAAGACCAAGTCGCCGATATGCGGGATCGATTCGCCCTTGCGGATCCCGAAATAGACCTGGCAGGAACTCGTGTTGACCCTCACGGCCCGCGCCGCCTCGGCGTACTCGGGCGGCAGCGCCTGCTCGCCGACCAGCCGGAAAATCGTGTTCTTGAGCCCCGCGTTGGAAAGCACGGCGCGGGCGCGCACCGTCCGCCCGCCCGCGGCGACGATCCCGGCGACGACGCGCCGGCCGG
>JBOHXF010000198.1:0-6567 GCA_050737455.1 Opitutaceae bacterium
CTGCTCGGCACGGTGTGGGGCGTGATGGAAGCCTTCAGTTCGGTCTCGCTCCAGCAGTCGGCAAGCATCACCACGCTCGCGCCGGGCATCTCGGGCGCCATGCTCGCGACGATCTCGGGCCTGGTGGTCGCGATCCCGTCCGTCTTCGGCTACAACTGGCTGCTTGGGAAGACCCGCGCGATGGTCACCGAACTGGAGAACTTCGCGAGCGCGCTCGCGGACCGGATCGAGCTGGAGAGCTGAGAGAACGCAAGGAACGGGCCATGGCGCGTAATTTCCGGCGAAAGCAGCAGCCGCACCCGATCGCCGAGCTGAACGTCACGAACCTGATCGACCTCGGGTTCATGCTGCTGATCATCTTCATGATCACGGCCCAGATGGTGAAGCAGGAGCAGACGATTCCGGTCAGGCTTCCCCTCGAATCCCGCAGCCCGCAGACCAAGCCGGAGGCCAACGTGCAGTTCGAGGCGGTCTCGGTGGACGCGGCGGGCCGCTACTATGTCGGGGAGGATCCGACGCCGATCGGAATCGCCGCGCTTCGGGAGCGCCTGCGCGGCTTCGCGGCGCGCCCGAAGCCGCCCGTCATCCGGAGTCGCGGCGATGGGCGGGTGCCGTATGAGGACATCATCCGGCTCATGGACGAGCTGAAAAAGGCCAATCTGACCCAGGTGAGCTTCGACACCCGGACGGAGCCCTGATCCCATGTCGGAGCGAACCGACCGGAGGTCCCCGGCGTACGTTTCCTCCCTGCTCCTGCATGGTGGGGCGGCGGCTCTGATCGCGCTCGCCGGATTCCTGGCGGAACAGTCGGCCTCTCCCCCGGCGCGGATTTTCGAGCTTGTGCAGGGGCCGGGCGACAATTACCGGGCGACGGAAGCGCCGAAGCTCGGCGAGCCGACGGGGCGGGCGCGGATCAAGCTGACCATACCGCAAATGGCGATGGACCGCCCCGAGGCGCCCGCGGCCGTTCCGGCCGAGCCGATTGAGACGGAGCCTCCGGTTCCAGTGACGCCCGTCGAGGTCCGGCCGAAACCGGTTCGGCGGATGGCACCCGCGCATTCGGAAAGCGTGCCGAATTTCAAAAGGGAGCTCGCCCGGACCGAAAGCCGCCGGATCAGCCATCTTCGGTGGGAGGAGCGTGTCCGGGATCTCAGGCGACGACGGGCCGAGGCCGCCGCCCGGAGGGCCAAGGAGCTCGCCCGGCGCCGGGCCGCCGCCGCCCAGCACGTTTCGTACGCCGAGTACTTGAAGGAGCACGGCCTGTCCGCGGAGCCGGCTCCGCGCGGCCTGCGCGGCGGAGTCACGCGCGGCACGGGAAGCGTGGCCGGCGCAGGGGGGACCGCATTGACGCGGGCGCAGATGGACGAACTGGACGCCTATTTTGCGGAGCTCAGGATCCAGCTTCAGAACAATTTTGCCGCACCGCCGGAGGCGAACGACGCGATGGTCGCCCACGTGTCCTTCCACATGGGCGCCGATGGCTCGATCTCGGGCGTGCGCATCACCCATTCATCGGGCGACGAGGCTTTCGACGAAGCGGTCATCGAAGCCTTTCACCGGGTGCGGATGGGCCCTCGCCCGGACGGCCGGGGCGAGGACGACGAACTCGATTTTTCGTTGAAGGAGGATGTCGACTCGGGTCCGTGAGGACCCGCTTGCCTCTACTGGACCTTGCGCCAAAGGCGCAGATAGGCTTCGAGCACGGCCGGGTAGGCGCCGGTTTCCGTCCCAAGGAGGCGCCGAAGCCGCCGGCGGATCGCCGGCCGGTCCAGCGAGGGGCGTTCCCACAGAAGCAGCGCCAGCGCGGAGAGGACCCTCCCGCGCGGGTGCCGGAAAAGCCCGGACCCGGCGCCGGCCCGGAGATTGAGCAGCGCTGTGCGCCAGCGGCGGGAATCGGGCCATTTGTCGTCGGCGCTTTCGGCGTACGCGAGCGTCGAGGGAAAGAATGTGCCGAGCCGAACGCCTTCGACCCAAAGCCAGGTTTCCCGCACGAGGGCGCCCACCTCCGCGTGGCGGAGCGCCAACGTCTCGCGCGATTCGCCGGCGTCGTCAGGATGGAGCTTGAACGCAACTCCGGCCGCATGATGGTCCGAAATCCATCCGAGCCAGCGGGGCGAGGGCGCGCAACCTCCCGCGTGGGCCCAGCGGTATTCCGGCGCCGCCGATCGATCCGCTTCGCCGCGGCCGGTTCCGGAGGCGGTGTCCGCCCGAAAGCTTGATGGCTGCGCGCCGATATCCTGGCCTGCCGCCTCGGAAGGATGAGATGTTTCGCGGTTGCCGGCCGCCGAAGTCCCGGCGGCCGCCCGTTTCCGGTCCTCCAGGATCGTTACGAGGCGCCGGAGTCGGAGGTGGCGCTCCCGGCAGCTTCCGTGATAAAGGCGGCAGACGGTGAGCACGGCGTCGCCGCAGGCGAGTTGCGCCTTGGCGAGGTTGCGCCGCACGAAATCCGCGTCGTCGTCGCTCCAGCCGTCGGCGCCCGGCGCCTCCAGCCTGGCTCGGGCGAGCAAGAGGCCGGTGCCCCGGTTCATGAGCAGCCGCACCGCTTCGGAGATCGGAATCCGTTCGGCCGGCGCATGGGGAAGGCAGCGGGCGAGAGCCGCCTCGGAACCCCAGAGCAGGCGGTGCCCGGCGAGCAGGTCGTGGAGGAACATGTTGGGACCCGAACCGGCGAGCCCCGCGGCCGAAGCGACCTTGAACTCGATCTCGACGCCCGTCTGATGCCCGAGAATGTGCCCCAAAGCTTCGAGCGCCGGCCGGTATCTCGCCTCGTTCAGGAGGCGGGGTCCGCGGAGGACGACGTAAAATTCGAGGTCATTGTAGGGCCGGTCGCCGGCCGAGGTGTTCCGGACGCCGCCTTCCCCCCGGCCGTAGCCGCCCGCCAGGAGGACGGCTTCCAGCCGGTTCGCGGAGATGAGCCCGCGCACCCCGCTCAGCGCGCGGGCGCAGGCCAGTTCGAGCCCATCCTCCAAGGCACGGTCGCCGTCGAGAGTGAACCGCCTGGAGGGGGCCGCCCGGCCGGCGGAAAAGGCGAACGGCGCGATCATAGGAGCCCGTCCACGCGGTGCATGCGCCAGCCCGCTCGGAATCCGTCCAGCCGGCCGAGGCGTTGGGACCAGCGGAGGGCCGGCGCCCGGCGCCACTCGCCCAGGCGCCCCCGAAGCGCGCAATAGCGGAGATCGCCGAGCAAGTCCCGAATCCAGCCCAGAAAAACGGCCGGGGCGGACATGCGGCGCATGGCCGCGGACGGCATCCCCGCCAGGGCCCATGCCTCGCCGAAGGAGCGCCGGTAGGCCTGCCCCGGGGTGTAATTGTGCGAATGCGCGACCACCGATTCGGGGCAATAGCGGATCGTGTACCCCCGCGAAACGCACCAGCGGGTGTACTCGTCGTCCTCGGAGTACTGCATTTCCTCGCGAAAGCCGCGCAGCGCCCAAACGTCGCGGCGGAGGCCGCTGCTCACCATGCTGAAGAAATGGTCCCATTTCGCGGATGGCCGCCGGTGTCCGAAGCACCGCTCGTAATCGCGCGCGAACACCGCCCGGCAGCCGGGTCTCGGCACCTGCCGGCCGAACACCGCGGCCGTGCGCGAATCCTCCAGCGCCCCGATCAGCGGCCCGAGCCAGTCGGGTCCGACCGGAGTGGCGTCGGCGTTCAGAAAGATCACGCGGTCGGTCCGCGCGAGCGTCATCGCCTGATTGAGCACGCGTCCCGGGCGATAGTCGCGCGGGCTCAGGCGGACGAAAACCCTCGGATTCGCGGCCTGGAGCAGGTCCACGGAGCCATCCGTCGATCCCGAATCGAAGGCGATCAATTCCCAGGATGAGTGCCGCTGGGCCCGGAGGGCCGCCAGCGTCCCTTCGAGCGCCCACCGTTCGTTGTACGAGCGCAGCACGACTGTCGCGAGGGAGGTCTCCATCGGCCCCAAGTATCGCCCGGGTTCGTCACGTCGCCATGGGGTGCTTCCCGCCCGGCCGAGGGGTGCCGACCCACTGACGCCCGGGCCGGAATCGGGGTAGAGTCGACCGTGTTGCGCCGTCCATGAATCATCCCCCCGTCCTGCTTTCGATCGGCATCCTCGCATGGAACGAGGAACGTTCCATCGGACCGATGCTCGAATCGCTGTTCCGTCAATCCCTGTTCGGCCGTCTCGCGAAACGCCGGGTCCGCTGCGAGATTGTGTGCCTCGCCAACGGTTGCACGGACCGGACCGTGGCGATCGCTTGGGCCGTCTTCCGGCGGATGGAGGCCGAGCATCCTGACCGCGCCGGCTTCGCCGCCCGCGTGGTCGATCTGCAGATGCCGGGGCGCAATCCGGCCTGGAATCGCTTCGTCCACGAGTTCTCGGCGCGGGAGGCGGCCTACATCGGCTTTCTGGACGCCGACATCATCTTTCACCAGTCGGATACGCTCGCTCTCGTCCTGTCCTCTTTGGAGGGCGATCCGAATCTCGATGGAGCGTCCGACGTCCCTTGCAAGGACATTGCGCTCAAGGCGCGGCTTGGCTTGCGCGAGCGGCTTTCGCTCGCGACCTCGGATCTCACCGCCACGATTGCCGGGCGGATCAACGGCCAGCTCTACCTGCTCCGGTCCGCGGCAGCCCGCAATCTTTACCTGCCGCGGGATCTTGTGGCGAACGACGACGGCTTCTTCAAGGCGGCGATCTGCAGCCGGGGCTTCACCACGCGGTCCGATCCCGCCCGCGTGGCCACCGTCGCCGGCGCGGCGCACCTTTACGAGCCGTACCTGTCGGTGAGGGATATCCTCGGCAATCAGAAGCGCCAAATGATCGGCCAAACAGCGGTGCATGTCCTCGTCGAGCATCTGCGGACCCTGCCGCTCGCCGACCGGCGCCAGCTTGCCGCGACGCTCCGGCGCCGGGAGCGGGAGGATCCCGACTGGCTCAAGCGGCTCGTGGCCGCGCACATGAGCCGCACCCGCCATTTCTGGCGGATCTTTCCCGACGTGCTCTCGTTCCGCTGGCGCCGCTGGGCGGACCTTCGAGGCGCTCGGCGCCTGACCCATCTGCCCGCGACCTGCGCCGGCTTCGGCGTCACGCTGATCGCCTCCTGGCGCGCCGCGCGGTTCCTCCGCCGCGGGGTCTCCCCGTTTTGGCCAAAAGCGGTCCGCGAGACGATCCTCGCCGCCCCGCGGTCGACCGCGGAATACTCGGCATGAAGCCCGCTCACGCCCTGGCGCTCGTCCTGATTCCACTGGCCTCGGTCGGGCTCGCCTTCGCGGCCACGATTTCGCGCTGGGTGCGGGACGCGTGCTTCGGCGCGATGGTGATCCTGGCGGTGGTCACGGAGCGGCTGGACGTGCACTTCGTCAGCGAGGAATGGTACCGCGGCACAACCCGCGGGATCGAGGTCGCGTTCGTCGAGATTCTCGCCTTCGCGCTGCTCGCCGGATGCCTGCTGAGCCGGCTCGGCAGGCCGGGCGAGGCGCCGCGTTGGTACTGGCCCGCCAGCCTCGGCCTGCTCCTGCTTTATTTCTTCGAGGCTTCGATCTCTGTCGTGTTCGCGCCGCTCAAGCTGTTCGGATTGTTCGAACTCACGAAGATCGCCGGTTCGATTCTCGTTTTCCTTGCCGCCGCCTCGTATCTGCGGACGCCGCGCGAATGGAACCGGCTAGTAGTCGCGCTCGCCGCCGCGGCCGGAATGGAGGGGCTCTGGGCGATCAAGCAGCACATTCTGACCCATCTCGAACGCTCCCAGGGCACTCTGGATCATCCCAACAGCCTCTCGATGTACTTCTGTCTCGTGACCCCGTTCCTCGCGGCCATGGTGTACGCAGGTCGCTCCCGCGCCGTCCGGTGGACCTGCGTCGCGGCGGTCGGCCTCGCGACCATCGGGGAGGTCCTGACGGTTTCGCGCGCGGGGCTGCCGGTCTTTTTCGCGACCGTGCTCGGGGCCACGCTCGCCTGCGCCCCGATCCGCTTCACCATGCGGCGGATGCTGGCTGCCATCCTGCTGGCCGCGGCCGCCGCCGCGGTCGTCTTCTCGTATTGGGGGCCCATCCGGCAGCGCTATACGCGGATCAGCCTGGAGAAAGAATATCTGGACCCCAACATCGCGGGCCGCGGGGTCTATTTCCGGCTCGCCCGCGCGATCGTGGAGGACCATCCGTTCGGCGTCGGGCTGAACAACTGGTCCTGGTACGTCAGCCGCACCTACGGGGCGCGGCTCGGGTTCGATTACACCAGCTACGAGAGCATCCTCGCGACCTACGGCAAAAACGACCAGGTCTTTGCCAACGCCTATCTGGCGCCGCCCGCGCACGATCTGGGGGCGCTCACCCTCGGCGAATTGGGTTACCCCGGCCTGATCCTCTTCACGATGCTTTGGCTGCGGTGGGCCTTCATGGGCGCGCGGTTCTTCGGCGCGCCGCGTTCCGATCCGCGCCGCGGGCTCGGGATAGGCCTGTTCTTCAGCCTGCTCGGAATCTTCGGCCAAAGCTTCACCGAGTGGGTCTATCGGCAGAGCCCGATCTTCTACACGTTCTATATCCTCATGGGCGCTCTGGCAGCCGTCACCTATGCCCGCGCCCGGGACCGGCGGCGGGCCGCGG
>JBOHXF010000199.1:0-7237 GCA_050737455.1 Opitutaceae bacterium
CTTCTGGAGGAATGGGACGGCCCCGACATCTGGCGCTGCCTGGTCAAGCCCGGCCGCAAGCTGCCTCCCGGAGCCATCTTCGGCCATCCCGCGGGCGAGTTTCAGGCGGAAATCGTTTCGGCCGAACCGGACGGCACCGCGCTGGTCCGGTTCTCAACGCGGACCGGCGAGACCATCACGGAGGTCGCCCGGCGGTGCGGCGAGGTCCCCCTGCCGCCCTACATCGAACGGCCGGACGACTCGCACAGAGCCGAGGATCTCGAACGTTATCAGACCGTGTACGCCGATCCGTCCCGGCGCGTCGCAGTCGCGGCCCCGACCGCCGGGCTGCACTTCACCCAGGAGCTGCTGGAGCGCATCGACGAAATCGGCGCGAGGACCTTCGAGATCACGCTCCACGTGGGGCTCGGCACGTTCCTCCCGATCGCCACGGAGAACGTGGAGGAGCATCCGATTCACCGGGAAATCTACGAAATGCCCGGGCCGACCCAGGATGCGCTCTTCGGCGGCGTTGCCGGCCGGAGGATCGCGGTGGGCACCACCACCGTCCGGGCGATCGAGGATTTTCTCTCCAAAGCGGAAAAGCCTTTGGGCCGCGGGTGCGCCGCGGAGGCGGACCTCTATCTTTACCCGCCCCGCCCGTTCCGGGGCGTCGACGCCTTGATCACCAACTTCCATCTGCCCCGCTCGACGCTGCTGTGCCTGGTCGCCGCATTCCTGGCACCTGGATCGACTGAGGGCATCGCGTTCCTGAGGGAGATATACGCAGACGCCCTCAAGCTTCGTTATCGCTTCCTGAGCTACGGCGACGCCATGCTCATCCTCTAGACCGCATGCGTCGCAAAAAGAACAAGGATCGGCCGAATTCTTGATACAGGCCGGTCTAGAGCCAAACCCGACTCCCACCATGTCGCCGGAAGCGCTTCAGACACTGATCGAGGATGCCACGTACGATCACGCCATGGGCCAGGACGATCAGGCCCGCGAGAAGCTGGAAAAGGCGGTGGCGGCCGCCCCGGACTCCTTCGAAGCCTGGCACGCCCTCGCCGAAGTCGCCTTCTCCCGTCACACGCTGGAAGCGGCGCTCGCGGCGGCCGAGCAGGCGCATCGGCTGCGGCCGGACGACCTGTTCATCAACACGACCCTCTCGCGAATCTGGATGGAAAAGGGCGACAAGGCCAAGGCCGAACACTATGGGGCCCAGGCCAAGATCCAGACGTGGAAGGAGCAGCTCCGGGGGGAAATATAAGGGCACCGCGACCGGAAAGGCGCGCCATGGACGGCTCCTTCCGGTATTGTCCCCCTTCGCCGCGGCGGCCGTGCACGGCCCCGTGATCGCCGGTGCGGCGCGCACGCGCAGAGCCCGGCGCGGCCGCGTTGACAGGCTCGGCGAGGCCGATCAGGGACCGGCGCCCGCCTTTTCGGCGCGCGTCTTCTTTGCCAGGGCCTTGAGGGCCGCGTCGATCGACGCCCGTGTCTTCTTGTCCATCCGATCGGTGAACAGGATCCCGGTCACGTGATCCAATTCGTGCAGGATGCAGCGCGCCAGAAGCCCGTCGCAGGCAAGGAGGTGCGGAGTTCCCTTCTCGTCCCGGAACGAGGCGGTGAGGGCATTTGGGCGCTTGACGTCGCCCCGCACTCCGGGAAACGAAAGGCAGCCTTCCTCGGCGACGGCTTCCGGCGTTCCCGGAGCGACCTTCACCTCGGGATTGACGAACACCAGAGGCATGAACAGGTCGCGCGGCGGATGCCCGCCATCGAGCGTCCATTGATACTCTGCGTCCGAACCCCGCAGGTCGGCGACGAACATCTGAAGCGGCCGTCCCACCTGCTGGGCGGCCAAACCGATGCCTTCGGCCTCGTGCATGGCGTCGATCAGCGCGCGGGCAAATCGTTCCAGCTCCGCATCAAAGGCCGTGACCCTGGCCCCTTTCTTGCGCAAGATGGGGGCGTTATAGTGAACAATCGGAAGCGCCATCGGTCAGACTCGGTTCGCGCCAGCGTGCATCGGCACCCTCGGTGCGGCAAATAAATATATGCGCGTTCCCGCCCAGGAAGACCGGGCCCGGCCAGTCGGTCCGGTGGGGGTGGTGATCGGCGTCGCTGTCGCATTGGCGGCTTGGCTGTTGCCCGTTCACCCTCGATCCATATCCCGCGCCGTGCTTCGCAGCGCGGGCATGGGGACGGCCACGGTCGCGCAGTTCGGGCGAATGCTTGTGCAGGAGGAAAGGATCGGGCCGGCGGCGACGGTGCTGAGCGCGGCGCGGAGCGTCGGCGATCCCGGAGCGCCCGCCCTCGCCCGAGATCTCGCCGCCCTCGAGGCGCGCGAGCCCGCGTTCGTGGGCTGGGGCGGCTGGGACCCCTACCTCGACACGCTTTTTCACGATGAACGCGGCGGGCCCGATACCCGGCCTGCGCTCGACCTTTTCCTGCCCCTCGCGGCCCGCGCCCGGCTGCGCGGCTACCTCGCGAGCTCGGGATCGATCGGCGTCCAGACTCTCCTGCGCACCCGCTCCCTCGGGCTCGCGGGCCGCCTCGTCCCAGCCGACCAGCCCGGCGGCGAGCCGGTCGATTCGCTGATCCTGCTCACCGCTTTCCTCTATCAGGGAGACCACCTGGCACCGGCGCTCCAGGGGGAACTGCACGCCCTCGCGGATACCGCGATCGCGCGGAAGGATCTGGGCCGGCTCGGGGATTTCTACCTGAACCTGCTCTCGCTTGCGCACCGCCTCGACTGGACTCAGCTCACCGCCCTGCTCCAACGCACGGACAGCACCCGGACCGTGGCCGAATACGCCCAGCTCGCCCGCGTCGCGCCGGACGCCTTCCCTCTGGTCTACACGGGCGCCCTGTTCACCGATTCGGCGGACGGCGTCGCCGCGTATCTTCTGCAGTTCGGCAAAAGCGGCGCGGATGACCTCCGGCTGGCCATGGGCTACGGCCGTGGGGCCGTCCGGCAGCTCATCGCCTGGCGGGTCCCCGTCAACCGGTCCGCGGCCCCGAGCCTCGGCGCCGCCGCATGGCTCGTGCTCGCCCATCCCGACCTGATGCTCGCCATCAAGTACCTGGGATATTTCTTCGGAATCTTTCTCGTGCTGCTCGGCTTGGACCGTTGGACGGTCGCCCCCGGCGGCGCGATCGAATCGGAAGGGGCCGCGCCCCAGCTCCGGGCCGCAATCCTGGCCCTGTTCGTGGCCGGGCTGTTTGTCGTCGCTTCCGAACCTTATTTGCTCAAGGCCGCCTCCTCCGCAGAATATCGACCCACCTTCCATCTCGCCCTGCTCGCCACCACCGGCACGCCGCCTCCGCCCAAACCCACTTCCCACACTTCGTTCGCAGCCATGCACTCATCGACGATCATCTCCATAGCCTTTTTCGCCTTCCTGCAGGTCATCATGTATTTCATCTGCCTGAGGAAGATCAACCAGATCGCCCGCGAGGACCGTCCCGTTCCGCTCAAACTCCGCCTGATGGAGAATGAGGAAAACCTCTTCGACAGCGGGCTGTATGTCGGCATGATGGGTACGGCCACCGCGCTCGTGCTCCAAGTCCTCGGAGTCATCGAGCCGAACCTCCTCGCCGCGTACTCCTCGAACCTTTTTGGCATCGTCTGCGTGGCGGTCGTCAAGATCCGGCACGTGCGCGTGTACAAGAAGCGGCTGATTCTCGAGCAGGAGAGCGGCGCGCGCGCGACTGCCTGAACGGGCCGCAATGAACAAGACTCTTCTGCTTATCATCATCGATTTTCTGTTCCTGAATCTCATCGCGCTCACGCGCTGGGAGAAGGTGGAGCCCGCCCGCGCCCCGCTGGCCCCGGTTCCGACTAGCGGCGCCCATGCGCCCACTGCGGAGCAGGACCTCATGGGCGCCATGCGCCAGCAGCTCGCCGACGAAGCCTCGGCCCGCCAGGCCCTTGAGCAGAAGCTGACCCGGGCGGGCACGACGTTGACCGCGCGCGAGCGCGCCCTGGGCGATCTGTCCGGAATCCGAACGCGCCTGGAGGCGCAGCTCGCCCAGGCGCAGCTCGGCCAGAACGAGCTCGCCCAGGCGGTCCATGCCGCGCACGAGGAATCCACCCTGACCCGCCAGCAGATCGATCAGCTTGAGCGTGAACTGGACGAGCGCCGCGCCGAAACCGGCCGCCAGCGCAGGGAGCTCTCCAAGCTCCGCGCCGCCCAGGCAAGCGCGCACCGGCAGATCGAAGGCCTCACCCTCGCTGTGGTCGTGGACGAGGCGGAAAAGCGGAATCTTCAGCAGCAGGCCGCGCAGCTCCAGACGCAGGTCCAGACCGAACGGGCCGAACGCGCCCAGGTCCAGGCATCGGCCGAAAAGCTCGCTCAGGGTGTCGGCCAACTCGCACAGAATTCCGGCGAACTCACCCGGGAGATCCGGGCGGACCGTCCGATAAACGCGAACCTTCTTTACGGCGAGTTTCTTGCCAACCGCGTCAAAACCTCCTTCACAGCCACCCGCCGCGGCCTCTTCGGCCAAGCGGTCAACCGGAGCAAGGTGACGCCCACCGTTTTCGTGACCGACGGCAAGCGGGTCTACGCGCTGCTTCACATCGACGATACGGTGTTCTCCGTGTACGAGCCCAACACCAATTGGGAGCGCATCAGCGTCCGCTTCGAGCGTCCGCCTTCGTACGACAGCCGCGCCGGATCGCTCCGGTTTCTTGCTGCCGATCCCCGGATCGTGGCGATCCCGGTGGAAGCCTCGCAAGCGGCGGCCCTCGGCGCGAAGGTCTACCGCCTCGCGGCCGATCCGTTCAAGTTCCCGGACGCGGTCCTTATCGGAGCCGGGAAAGGCTATGGAGAGCTTTCCTTCAAGCTCGATCCGACGGAACCGGGATATGTCCGAGTCGATAACCACCTCTTCCGCCGTCTGTTGGGCGATTTCTCCCCCTCCCGGGGCGACCTGGTCATCAGCCACGCGGGGGAGGTCCTCGGAATGATGGTCAACCGGGACTATTGCGTGCTCCTGAAGGATTTCACGGCGTTCGCCAGCTTGCCCACGGGCGATCAGCCGGCCACGAGCCCCTCGGGGCCCATTCTGGACCGGGTGGCGGCCAGGATCCAGGCCATGCCCCTGCCCCTGCAGTAGGAGCCCGGCGGTTTCGAGGAAGATTCCGCCGAATCTCGTCAAACCTTCAGGTTAACCGATCCGGCGAAGCAGATCCCGCAGCGCGGGCCCCAGGCGCCGGAGCTCCGAGCGGTGGGCGCTGGAGAGATGATCCAACATCCGCTCCCCCTTTGGAGTAAGCGTGACGTGCACCCGCCGCCGGTCCTCCGCATCGTGGGTGCGTCGGACGATCCCGTGGCCGGCGAGCCGGTCCACAAGCCCCACCGCACTGTGGGGCCGCAGATCGAGATGCCGTGCGAGTTCTCCAACCGTCTGCCCGGTGCCCGCCCCAAAACCCTTCAGCGCGAGCATCGCCTGGTGCTGGACGGCGGAAAGACCGCCGGCCCGGGCCGCCGCCGCGCTGAAGTTTAGAAAATGCCGCAGGGCCGCCCGAAACTCGGCCAGGGCTGCATAGTCGGCGGAACTGACTCGGCGCGCGGGCATGCTACCAATCTGAAAGGACGTCCGGCGCATGGCAAGCCCAGGCCAAAAACCGATTGTCGTTTCGCGATATATCCCTTTTGCTGGGCCGATGAAGCCCAGCACCCTGCCCGGCGCGGAGATGCACGACCGAATGGTCCTTATGTCCGTGCTGGGTGCCTGTCTGGGGGCCGCGGCCGCCGTGATCGCGTTCATTCTCTATCGCATGATCCAGCTGCTCACGAACCTCGTGTTCTTCCAGCGCTGGGCCTACGGGCAGACGATCATCAACACGCACCACGTGGGGTGGCTCGTCCTGTTCATCCCGGCGGCAGGCGGGCTCATCGTGGGCCTGATGGCGAAATACGGCTCCACGAAGATCCGCGGCCATGGCATTCCCGAGGCCATGGAGGCCGTGCTGTTCAACGACAGCAAGATCGAACCGCGGGTCGCGATCCTCAAGCCGCTGTCCGCGGCCATCGCGATCGGCACCGGCGGCCCGTTTGGCGCGGAAGGTCCGATCATCCAGACGGGCGGCGCGGTCGGCTCGGTCATCGGGCAGGTCATGAAAATGACCGCGAACGAGCGCAAGACGCTCCTCGCCGCCGGCGCGGGCGCAGGCATGGCGGCCACCTTCAGCACGCCTCTGGCCGGCGTGATCCTGGCGGTGGAGCTGCTCCTGTTCGAGTACAAACCTCGCTCGTTCATCCCCCTGGTCATCGCGACTACGCTGGCCACGACCGTCCGGTTTCTCCTGCTGGGCCCCGGAGCCATGTTCACGGTGGGCCATCCGAACTTCGGCGTGCACGACGCCCTGGTGGTGTATCCGTGGTATGTCCTTTTGGGGCTGCTCTGCGGCGCCGCCGCGATCGGCTTCAGCAAGGCTCTTTACTGGACGGAGGATCTTTACGAGAAGCTGCCGGTGAGCGAACTGTGGTGGCCGGCGATCGGCGGGCTCGGACTCGGCGTCATCGGCTACTTCGTCCCCCGGGTCCTGGGCGTCGGCTACGAGACGATTTCCCAGATCCTCAACGACCGGCTGACCCTGACCGTGCTCCTGCTCGTAGTATTCGCGAAGCCCCTTGCGCTGCTGATCTCCCTCGCGTCCGGCACCTCCGGAGGCCTCCTCGCGCCGATGTTCATGACGGGAGCCGGGCTCGGCTGCGTCTTCGCGCACGTCGTGAACCACTTTTGTCCCGGGGCGATGCTCTCGCCCAGCGCCTGCGCCCTGGTCGCCATGGCCGCCTTTTTCGGAGCGGCGGCGCGGGCGCCGTTCACGTTCATCGTTTTCGTCTTCGAGCTCACCCGCAACTATGAGTCTGTCCTTCCCCTGATGCTCGTCGTGGCTGTCGCGGAGGTCTTCACGCTCATCTTCATGAACCGTTCGACGATCATGACCGAGAAGCTGGTCCGCCGCGGGCGCCTCGTGAATCAGGACTACGAGGCCGACGTCTTTCAGCGGATCGTCGTGGGCCAGGTCATGGATTCCAATCCGATCACGCTGCCCGCGAGCCTGCGGGTCGCCGATCTGTCCTCCCGGATCGCCCACAACGAAGCGGCGATCGTCCGCCATCCGGCCTACATGTTGGTGAGCGGCGACGGCAAACTGGTCGGCATCATCACACGCAACGACCTGGTGAAGGCCTTCGAGCGGGATCCGGGCGGGGAGGCCACGCTGCTGGACGCGGGCACGAAG
>JBOHXF010000200.1:0-3497 GCA_050737455.1 Opitutaceae bacterium
CGGCTACTCAATGGAGGATTTCGGAGCCAAGCACTGGATCGGCGCGCTCGTCGGCCTGTCGATGGCCCGCGAACTGGGCCCGATGATGGTGGCGATCCTGCTCGCCGGGCGCGTGGGTTCGGCCATCGCTGCGGAGCTCGCATCGATGGCGGTCTACCAGGAAGTGGACGCCCTGGTGACGATGAACATCCCGCCGGCCCGGATGCTGGTCCTGCCGCGTCTGGCGGCTGTGGCCGTGATGATGCCGGTGCTGACGATCGTCGCGAACTATGTCGGCTGGTTCGGCGGGGCGGTGGTCTGCCAGTACGTCGGATTCATCTCGCTGGCGCCGGCCACCTACTTCTCGGTGCTGCACGACCACGTGGCGTTCATGGACGTGCTAAACGGGCTGATGAAAGCGGAGGTGTTCGGGATCGTCGTCGTGCTGCTCTGCTGCAACGTCGGGCTCAACACCCGGGGCGGCCCCCGCGAAATCGGCGCCGCGGTGACTCGGGCGGTCGTCGCCTCGCTCATCCTTATCCTCGTCCTGGACTATTTCGTGACCAAGGTGCTGATGAACCTCTCGCCCTGAACCCATGCCGTCCCCCGCCCTCACGAGCCCGCCCGCCGATTCGGCGGAATCCCCCGCGGTCGGAGTTTCCGTCGATCGCCTGAGCAAGAAGTTCGGCACCGCGCGCGTCCTGAAAGAGGTGAGTTTCACGGTGCAGCCGGGCGAGATCTTCGTCCTGATGGGGCCCAGCGGCTCGGGGAAGACCGTCCTGCTCCGGCATCTGGTGGGGCTGGAGAGCCCGACTTCCGGCCGGGTCCTCGTGGCCGGCGGCGATCCGGCCCTGGAGGAGACCCGGGAGCGCGTGCGCATGGGAATGGTTTTCCAGGCGGGCGCGCTGTTCAATTCCATGACCGTCTATGACAACCTCGCCCTTTACCCACGCGAGCATCGGGGGGGGCGGGAGCGCGCCATTCGCGAAAAGGTGCGTCATACCCTGCAGATCCTGTCCCTCGAGGGGACGGCGCAGCGGATGCCCGCGGAACTTTCCGGCGGCATGCGCAAGCGCGTGGCGATCGCGCGGGCCCTGGTGATGGAGGCGCAGCTCCTGCTTTACGACGAACCGACGAGCGAGCTCGACCCCGTGATGGCGGCGACCATCAGCGAGATCATCGCCACGGTGCGGGAGCACTACCGCGTGACTTCGATCGTCGTTTCCCACGACCGCGACCTTGCGCTCAATATCGCGGACCGGATCGGCATTCTCATGAAGGGAGAGCTGATCAGCGTCGGCCCGCCGGCCGCGCTCCGCTCGCCCTCCGACGAGCGGATCGCCGACTTCCTCAATCCGAAGATCGATGTGGGCAATCCCCGCTTCAAGAAGCTCGAAACCTGATTTTCAACCCATCGGAGACCTCTCCATGAAACAATCGCTGCAAACGGCCCGGATCGGGCTCTTTTTCATTTTCGGCGTGGCCCTCATCTGGGTCGCCTACGAAACGCTCAGCGGGGGCAAGCTTTTCCAAAAGCCAGGCTACACGCTCGTGGCGTCCTTCGACGACCTGAAGGAACTCAAGGCCGCGGACGACGTGCGGATGGCCGGCGTGAAGATCGGGACGGTCGAAAGCACGCGGCTGGCCAACCGCAAGGCCGAGGCCATCCTGCGCATCCGGACGGACGTGAAGGTCCCGGACGACGCGACGGCTCGGGTCGAAATGGCGGGGCTTCTGGGCACCGATTACGTGAACGTCGATCTCGGCACGGCAGGCGCCCCGCCTCTTGCGCCCGGCTCCGCCATCCGCACGCGAGAGTCGCCGGACCTCAACGCGGTGATGGCCCAGTTGAGCAGCTTGGGGCAGAAGCTGAACGGGGCGCTGGCCTCGTTCGGCACCGCCTTCGGGGGGAAAGGGCAGGGCGGCGGACTCTTCCAGAAGCTCGACAGGATCGTCACGGACAACCAGCGGAAGTTCGACCAGACGATGACGAACCTCCGGGACATCACGGACAAAGTCAACCGGGGCCAGGGCACGGTGGGCCGGCTGGTCAACGATCCGACGCTCTACAACCAGCTGATCGCGGCGGTGGGCGATCTCAAGTCGTCCGCGGCGAATGCGCGCGCCTTCCTGGGCGACGCCACCGATATGGTCAACCGCGTGAAATCGGGCCAGGGGACGCTGGGGGTCCTGCTCTACGATCCCACGACGGCGGCCAACGTGAAGGCGACCCTGCAGAACGTCCGGGATGTCACCGACAAGATCGCCCGCGGGGAGGGGACGCTCGGGAAGCTGCTGAGCGACGACAGCCTGTACGACACCGCGAAGACCACGCTCGACAAGGCCAACCGCGCTCTCGATACGATGAACGATTCCGGGCCGATCACCGCGGTCGGCATCGTGGCCAATTCGCTGTTCTGATCCGGCTCCGCGCGGGTTGCCGGTCGGATGCCGCGCGGGCAGCGACGGGCCGTTTTTATCCGGGGGGTATCGCCTCCGATCGCCCCCGCCGATCATCGGGCGCGGTGGCCGCGGCCATCGCCGCCCCGCGGCCCGGGCGGGATGCGCCGGGGCTAACGCCCGAACAGGTCTCTGAGGTGGTGCAGCAGATCGCTCGCCGCGCCGGTGCCGGTCTTGGTCACTTTGCCGATCGCCTGCACCGCGCTTTTCGCGACAGTCTCGAGGAGGTTTTTGGCGACAAGGGTGGTCAGCTCCGAAGAACTCACGCCGCCCTGGCTGGTGCCCAGATCGTGAAAGTCGACCGACGGCAGCCGGATGACCACGCCGGGCTTGTCTGCGATGGCGAGCGTCACGCGGCCCCCCTTGATCACCAGATGGCTGATTTCGAAGCGCTTGGTGGTGCCGGAGCTGGTCTTGGCCTGGGTCGCGGGATTGGCCTGGCCGCCTTCGATATTCTTGACGAGCTGGCCGAGGTTGCTCGTGACGAAGCGGGTTTCGTACAGGAACTGCGGGTCGTCGATTTCGAGTTCGTCGATCACGACGTGGTCGCCGAAAATGGACGCCGGGACGACCTTCACGTGGATGCGCTTCACGACGATGGTGTCGCCCGGACCCCAGCCGGCGGGATTGCCCACCACGAGATCGTCCAGCGTGCCTTCCCCGGAAAATGGGGAAAGGTGCGCGGCGGTGAGCGTCACCTTCGTTTGGGTGAGCTTCGGGCCGAAGCTGTTCACGGCTCTCGTCACGAGCGAGCCGAGGACGAACACGATGACGAAGTAGGCGGCCACGAGCGCGGCCGCGATCGCGCCCAGGATGATCCAGAGTTTTTTCATGATTGAAGCGGGCGGGACCGGCGGAGGGACCGCGCGAGCGGGCGGAATATTGGATTTTGCTTGCCGGCCGAGGGTTCCGGACGCGCAGACTGAGGGGCATCATGGCGTCGGACTACACCGAAGCGAGCATCAAGACGCTCTCCACGACGGAGCACATCCGCCTGCGGCCGGGCATGTACATCGGGCGGCTGGGCTCCGGGGCGCACGCCGACGACGGGATTTACG
>JBOHXF010000201.1:0-11074 GCA_050737455.1 Opitutaceae bacterium
GGATTGTACAGCGCCGGCGCGCGCTTCCGGTACGGCAGCGGCCCGGAGGCCGCGCGAAAGGTGACCCCGGGCAGCTTGCGCCAATCCCACACCGGCTGGATGTTGTCGTATTCGTCCCCGCGGATCATCAGGAAGGTCGCCCCATCCGACAGGTGGTAGCCCTTCAGATCCTCCGCATTGACCCAGGTCTCCGTTCGCAGGACGCGCGGGGAATACATCTTGATCGAGGCGTACCAGGAGCCGGGCCGGTGCACCATGAAGTCCGACCGCCAATAATACCGGTTGCCCGCGGGGGCGTCGGCCCCCGGCGGCAGCCGGCCCGCCACGCGCGCGATGAGCGTCTCGATCGGCCTCGGATCGGCCGGCCCGAGCGCGAGCAGCCGCCGAAAATCGTCGGCGAGCGCCTCGGCCTTCCGCTCCTGGGAATTCGGCAGGTCGAGCTGCCGGCCGCAGGAGCTGAGATCCATCCGCCTGCCCCACACGACCCAGTCCTGGAAGTTCAGGGCGAATCGATCCAGCCGGGAAATCCCGGCGGCTGAAACCTGGAGGGTGGTGCCCCGCACATATTCGGCGTAGCGCGCACAGGTCTCCAGGAAGCCGAGACCGTAATTGCCGGCGTTGAGCTGGGGGCCGTGCTGGTGGAAGCTCCAGTCCGGCTGGATACCCTCGGCCGTCGTGATCCGGATGTCCCCCGCGATATATCCCAGCATCCGGCGCATGAGCGGAACGTCGTCCGTCAGGGCGCCGAGCGTAAAGAGATTGGCCGCCTCCCAGGCGAGGTTCGTGCCGGTGAACCCTTCCACGCGGCTCCTCCGAAGCAGCCGGCATCCGGCCCGCAGATCCGCCGGCGGCAGCCCATCGCGAAGCACGACCAGGATCGAGGCGAGTTGCTGCTCCATCCCGATCGTGTTCCACCACCAGTTCGAGCTTTTCGGATCGAGGCGGAGCCAATACTCGAGGCCGCGGACCGCCCCGGCACGCGCGTTCGCGTCCCGCCGGGCCGCGGCGTCCACGGCGAGCGCGAGCACGCGGCGCAGATGCTCGATGGGAGGCCACAGGCTCGGCGCCCGGCTGGCGTAGGCGATGTCCGGCCAGCTTCCGTCGCGCCGCTGGACCCGCAAAAGCCTCTTGATGGACATCCGCCGCCCCGCGACCGCGTCCGGACGCGCGTGGTCCGCCGATCGAAGGAGATCGCGTTTCATCCGGGCGAGGACGATGGCCGCCACGTTCGTTTCGGCCGCGCTTCCGGCGGCACGCACGGGCGCCACCCGAAGCGCGAGCGCTGCGCAGCACCCGAGCCCGATCGATCGCCACGCCAGCCGGATCTTTCGCAGTCCGGACCCGTCTTCCGCCGGGTTCATGTTCCGCGGATCTTGACGCCAAAGCGAATCGAGACGCTTGCTCGGCCGATGGATCGCGTCTGATCGTGGTTGGCTGAGCCCGGCGTTTCGCCAATATGGGCGATTGCTCTCTCAGCGGCAATAGGCATGGCCGATTCCTTCCTTTTCATATCTTCGCGGGGCGCGCGCCAACACACCCCATCCGTCCGCTCCAAGCTTGGCAAGCCGTGCCTCCGAGGAATGGCCTGCGTCATGGCCGCCGCGGCCGCCCTCTCGGGCCCGGCCGCCATCCGGCTCGAAGCGGCTCCCCGTGCCGTTCGGGTCGTTTCGCAAACGGTGGGAAGCGACGAACTGCTGCTCGCCCTCGCGCGGCCGGCCCAGATCGCGGCGCTCAGCCCCCTGGCGCGAGACCCGCGGTACTGCGCCCTGAGCGCCGAGGCTCGCGCCTACCCCACCCTCGCCGTCGACGGCGACGCCGAGTCGGTGCTCCGGTTCCGGCCGACGCTCGTCCTTTGCGCGGATTACACGCGGCCCGAGCTTATCGCCCAGCTCCGCCGTTCCGGGGTCCGCCTGATCGTCTTCGACCACTACGCGACCTTGGACGATGTCTATGCGAACCTGCGGAGGCTGGGGCGCGCGTTGGGCGAGGAGCCGCGGGCCGAAGGCGTCATCGCGACGTGCCGGGCTCGGGTCGCCGCGCTCGCGGAGCGGCTGAAAGGCGTCCGGCCGGTCCGCGTGATCGCCCCTTCGGTCTTCGGTTTTCTCGCCGGCTACGGCACCACCTTCGAGGACCTGTGCGAACACGCCGGCGCCGAAAACCTCGCCGCAACGCTCGGCCACCTGCGGGGCAACGCCCCGCAGCCGTCCGAAGAGATGCTCTCCTGGCCGATCGACCGCGTCGTCGTCGGCGGAACGGATCTGCGCGAGGCGCTGGCGCCGTTTCGACGCCTGCCGCCCTACGAATATCTGCCGGCGGTCCGGGCGGGTCGGGCGGCGCTTCTCCCGGCGTGCTATCTCGCGTGCGTCTCGCAGGAGCGCATCCGCGGCTACGAGCTGCTGGCCCGGGCTTTGCATCCCGCGGCGTTCAAATGAAACCGCGCCCCCGCCGCGCCGAATGGGCCCTGCCCGCGCTCATCGTCCTGCTCGCGGCGCTGATCGTGGCCGGCTTGGGCGTCGGCGAAATGCCCCTGTCCCCCGCCCGGATCTGGGCGGGCCTCACGAAGGCGGACCCCCTCGCCGCGACCATCGTGTGGCAGATGCGCCTGCCCCGGATCCTTGTGGCGGTCCTGGTCGGCGCCGCCCTGTCCTCGGCGGGGCTCGTGATGCAGGCCTTCTTTCGCAACAGCCTCGCCAATCCCGGCCTGCTGGGGGTGAGCAGCGGCGGGGCGGCCGGCGCGGTCATTGCGATCGCCGCCGGCTGGGCCTCGATCTCGCTTTGGTATCTTCCCGTCGCCGCCGTGGTGGGCGCTTTCGCCGCGACCGGAGCGGTTCTCGCAATCGCCCGCCGGGGCGCGAGCACGGAGCGCCTGCTCCTGGCCGGAGTGGCGCTCAACGCGGTGCTGGCCGCGCTGACCAGCTACGTCCTCTCCGAGCACATCGGACTTTACGAGCGCAACGCGCAGATCCTCTTCTGGCTGCTGGGCGGCCTGGAGGACCGGACCTGGCAGCACGTCATCATCGCGCTGCCGATCGTCGCGGCCGGAGCGCTGCTGTGGCCTTTGGGCCGCCCCATGGATCTCCTGAGCCTCGGCGCCCAGGAAGCCCAAAGTCTCGGGGTGGATGTGCGGCGGCTTCGCCGCCGCCTCATCGTCCTGGCCACCGTGCTCACCGCCGCCGCGACGGCGGTCGCGGGCGCGGTTGGTTTCGTCGGACTGGTGGTCCCGCATCTGCTGCGCCTCGCCGTCGGCCCCGAGCACAAGCGCCTGCTCCCCATCTCCCTGGTCGGCGGCGCGGCGTTCGTCCTTGCCTGCGATCTGGCGGGCCAGCTGAGCGGAGGGATCCGCCTCGGCATCGTCACCTCGATCATCGGCGGACCGTTCTTTTTATGGATGCTGCGACGCCTGCCATGAGCGAGTCTCCCCGCGGAACGATCCTGGAGCTCGCCGGCGTCTCGGTGCCCGGCCGCCTCGAGAAGGTCAGCCTGGCGGTGCCGGTCGGCAGGAAAATCGGTCTGGTGGGTCCGAACGGCGCCGGCAAATCGACGCTCCTGCAGGTCGCGGCCGGCCTCATTCCCGCCTCGGCCGGGGCCATCCTGTGGAATGGCCGGTCCCCCTCAAAAATCCCGGCGCTGGAGCGGGGCCGATGCGCGGCCTGGGTGCCGCAGGACGCGCACTTCGAATTCGGATTCACGGTGCGCTCGGTGGTGGCCCAGGGGCGCTTTGCCCATGGTGACGACGAACGCGGGGTCCAGGAGGCGCTTCGGCGTTTCGAGCTTGAGGCGCTCGCGAGCCGGCCGGTCAACCGCCTGTCGGGAGGGGAAAAGCAGCGTGTCCTGCTGGCCCGGGCGCTCGTCACCGGCGCCCCGCTCCAGCTCTGGGACGAGCCGCTCGCCCAATTGGATCCGCGTCACGAACTCCAGGTGCTGCGGCTCGCCTCCGACCTGGCCGCCGCGGGGACGACCCTCCTGTTCTCCCTTCATAACCTCCGCGCGGCCGGCGCGTTGGATCTGCTGGCCGTCGTTCACCGGGGCCGGCTTCTGGCCTTCGGCCCGCCCGCCGAGGTGCTGCGGCCCGACCTGCTCCTCGAGGTCTTCGGCGTCCGCGCGCGAACCGCCGAGGAAATTGTCTTCGAGCTTCCGCCTCGGACGGAAGCCTAGGCGAATCCCGGGAATATGCCCGATACCCAGCCGTCCATGAGTCTGTTAGAAGGCAAACCCGCCCAACCTTGGTTTCCCGTGTCGCCGCCGTCTGTTAACGAATCCGACCTCAGCTGCATTGTGGCTTCGCTCGACGCGAGCCTGGAGGTCTATCGCAAGAATGCTGAACGCCTGGAAGTGGCGGATATCCGCATCCAAAGCATGATTTCCGCCCTCCGCTTCGAATTGCTGGAGCGTTTGCGCCGGCTGAAGGTCGCCGGCCCCGGCGAAGCCGGGTGAGGGGCGGTCGCGCCCGGAGATTGCCATGGCCCGCGGGCCCCCTACGCTCGCCGCAGCCATGAGCGAAGCGAGCGCCGGACCACCGTCCCCAGCCGACGCGGGCGAATCCCTGGATTCGGTCATTCTGCGCGTGCTGATGGAGACGATTCCCGATTGCATCTACTTCAAGGACCTGCAGAGCCGGTTCGTCCGGGTCAACGTCGCGCAGGCCCGCCTCCTCGGCGCGTCCTCGCCGGAGGCGGTCGTGGGACGGACCGATTTCGACTATTTTTCGCCGGAGCATGCCGCGCGGGCCCTTGCCGACGAGCAGGGGATCATCCGCACCGGCGTGCCCATGCTCGGGCAGGTGGAGATGATCATGAAGGCGGACGGCGCGAGGGGCTGGGGCTCCACGACCAAGATGCCCTGGCAGGACAGCCTCGGACGCACCATCGGCACCTTCGGCCTGACGCGGGATGTGACCGTCGCGAGGCGGGCGGAGGACAAAGTCGCCGAGGAGCGCCGTCTCCTGCAGACGATCATCGACCTGCTTCCCAGCCGGATCTTTGTCAAGGACGCGGACGCGCGTTTCGTCGTCAACAACCGGGCCCATCTCCGCTGGCTGGGCGCGGCCCGCCAGGAGGACGTCCGGGGAAAGACCACGGCGGATTTCTATCCGGGCGAGCGCGGGTCCCGGGCGCTGGCGGACGACCGGCGGGTCATTTCCACGGGCGAACCGATCCTCGATCACGAGAAATCGGACTTCGGGCCGGCCGGCAGCACCCGCTGGTCCTTGACCACCAAGGTCCCGGTCCGCGACCTCCCCGGCAGGATCACGGGAGTGGTCGGCATCAGCCACGACATCACCGAGCGCAAGCGCATCGAAGAGGAAGTCCGAAGGCGGACGATGGAAATGGAGGCGGACCTGCTGATGGCCCGGCAGATCCAGGAAGCGTTTCTGCCGCGCTCGTACCCGGTCTTCCCCAGAGACTCGGCTCCCGAATCGAGCGCGCTGCGCTTCGCCCACCGGTACATTCCGGCTTCCTCGCTTGGAGGCGATTTTTTCGACGTGATCCAGCTTTCCGACACGCGATGCGGCGTGCTGATCTGCGATGTGATGGGCCATGGCGTGAGGGCGGGGCTGCTCACCGCGCACATCCGAGGCGCCATCGAAGAGCTCGGCGAGCGGGCCGAAGACCCGGCCCAGGTTCTTGGCGAGATCAACCAGGGCCTGCTGCCCATCGTCGAAAAGACCGGTCAGCCGGTTTTCGCCACCGCGTTTTTCGGAGTGATCGACCTCGAGGCGGGAACGCTCACGTATGCCAACGCCGGTCATCCTCCTCCCTTCGTCCTCCGGCCCGGCTCCGGGCGGGTGGAACGTCTCGTCCCGCGCGACCCCGAACCGGCGGCCGGACTGGTCCACGGCTTTTCCTACAGCCGTCTGAGCCGTCCCTTCCAGTCCGGGGACCGGTTGTTCGGCTACACCGACGGACTTTATGAAGGGGCGGATGCCGCCGGGGACATGTACGGCAGGGAGCGGCTCCAGGCCGCCCTTGAGCGCACATTATCGTCGGCTCCGGATCCGCTCCTCGATGCGATGATCGCCGGCTTGGAAGCCTTCACCGCCCGGCGCGAATTCGAGGACGACGTCTGTCTTGTGCTCGCCTGGCGTCCGTGACGCGCCGGACGCCGCGCTTATCCCGGCAGTGCCGATTTGCCGCGAGAAGCCTCCGCTCCGCCTCGGTCAGCGGGGCTCCTCAACTCACCAACGCAGGCTCAAATCGCCCATCCCGCCATGGGGAGGATTCGGTTCTCCGCGACCCGACTCCTCCCCTAGTCGCACCGGCTCCCGGAGAAAACCGGATGATCGCCAAGTCAGTCCGCCGGGTGACACCACGGAGCGCGTGCGCTGTTAATGTAATATTACATTCCCAATATGAAGATCCTTCCGACCCATCGCATCGCCACGATCGCCCTCTCCTGCACAGTCGCCCTCGCCGGTCTTGGCGCCGGGGGCTGCGCGGCCACGACAACCCGCGAGAGCACAGGCGAGTATGTGGACGATTCGGCCATCACCGCCAAGGTGAAGACCGCCCTGATCGGCGATCCGGCGGTCAAGTCCTTCCAGATCGACGTCACCACCTTCCGCGGCATCGTTCAACTGTCCGGATTCGTGGACAACGCGGTCCAGCGGGCTGCGGCCCAGCGGGACGCCCAGGGAGTGGCCGGCGTCCGTCAGGTCGAGGACAGGATCTCGCTCAAATCGCCCTGAGCGGCCCGAAGGGGCCGCGAGTCGAGTCCTGACGCCGCGTCTGGACCGGAGCCCGCCGGAGGCCCCGCGGTTTCACACGCTCTGGCTCTTCACCCACTGGATCGCGTAGCGAACCAGGTCCGAGCCCTTCTCGAGCGAAAGCTTGAGCTTCAGGTGCTCCCGATACGAGTCGATCGTCTTCACGCTCAGATTGAGCTGCGCCGCGATCTGGCGGGTGCTATAGCCGTTGCCGATGAGCTGGAAGACCTCCATTTCCCGGTCGCTCAAGCGGTCGATCGAAAAGCCCGTCTCCTCCTTCTTCGTGTTCACGATCCGGTGGAGCATCTTCTCCTTCATCGCTTCGCTGAGGTAGAGCTCGCCGTCGAGCACGCGCTGGATCGCGGTGAGGATCTTTTCGCTCGCCTCCTGCTTCATGATGTACCCCTGGGCGCCCGCGCGCAGCGCGCGTTCGGCGTACAGGCTCTCGTCGTGCATCGACATCACCAGAACCGGCAGCTTGGGATCGAGCACCTTCAGGTTCTTGATGAGTTCGATGCCGCTCATCGTCTTGAGCGAAATGTCCACCACGGCCAGGTCCGGCTGGCTCTTGGTGATCATCTCCAGCGCCTTGGGCGCCGTGTCGGCTTCACCGCAGACGGTCAGGTTCCGCTCCTGGTTGATGAGCGCGGCGACGCCCTGCCGTGTGATCGGGTGGTCGTCGACCAGGAATATCCGGAATTTCGCCGCGAGCTTCTCCTCCTTATTGGGGGGAAGAGGCATCGATTTTGTCTCGACTTTCATGGGAAGAATTGAGTTTCGGGAGAGTGCACTCGACGCGGGTTCCGGTGCCGTCTGCGACCGGCCCAATTTCGAAGGCGCCGCCAAGCAGCGAGGCCCGCTGCCGCATCAGGTGCAGGCCGAGACCGCGATGGTGCGCCTGCTGGAGCGGATCGAATCCGCAGCCATTGTCCTCTACCACGAGCCGCGGCGCTTCGGCCGTCTCCAGCCTCACGACGATCCGGTCGGCTCCGCCGTGGCGGATCGCATTGTGGACCGCCTCCTGGGCGATCCGGTATACGTGCAGCGCATCGTCCGGCTCGAAGGCGAGGTGGAGACCCCCGTTGCGGAACCGGCAATGCACACCGTGCAGCCGCTCGGCCTGGAACGCGAGATCCTGCAGCGCGGCGTACAGCCCGCTTTGCTCCACCTGGACGGGGCAAAGACCGCGCGCGAGCAGCCGCGTGCGTTCGAGCGAGGCGTTGACGAGCCCGGCGATATGGGTGGCCTTTTCGACCTCCCCCGAGCCTTCGGCCTTGAGCCGGTCACGGAGCGCGGTGACCAGGCACGCGATGCCGGTCAGGTATTGCCCAAGTCCGTCGTGCAGATCGGCGCCGATCCGCCGCTTCTCCTCGTCGCTGATCGTCAGCAGCTCCTTCTCCAAGACCCGCCGCTCGGCGAGCGTGCGCGCGTGCCGCAGCGCATAGCGGATCGACCGTTCAAGATGCACGGTGTCGAGCTGCGCCTTCGCAAGGTAATCGGCGGCGCCCCATTCCGCCGCCTCCTGGTCGACCTCCAGGCTGTCCGCCCCCGTGAGAAGGATGATCGGCATCGCGATGCCGAGCGCGGATGCCTCCCGCAGCAGCGCGACACCCGTCTTCAGGCCGAGATTATGGTCGAAGAGCCCGACATCGTGGCGGCCGCTCACGAGCGCCGCCCGGCCCGCCTCGTATGTGGGCGCCCATTCGAGCTCGTAATGGCGCAGGGTCCGCTTGGACAGGAGCAGGCGGACAAAGGAGAAATCGTCCTCCTTGTCCTCGACCATCAATACTCTAATGGGCTCGGATGCGGGACCGGTCATGGGATGGGAACGTGGCCTAGACAGCGATCCGCGATCCGGGTGCGATCGCCCGGCTCTTTTTTCCGGGCTTTTTCGGGGCATTCCCCTGGGGCGGGAACCCGGCTCCGATTAGGATGAAAATACGGGCCATGGCGTGGATGCGGGAATCAGCTTGGTCGACGATCCGCCGATCCGCAACCCCGGACCCATGCCGAAGCCGGGGCTCCGCCCGCTCCGCATTAAAGCCGATGCGCCGGAACTCAGGAACGGCGGCGAGCGGGCGGAACCGTGCCGGCGACGCCCTCGGAGCGGCTTATCAAGTCTCTCTCGGCCAAATGCCAATGCTCCTGTTCCCTGCCCTCAGGCCGTCCCGCCTGTTCCCAGAGTTCGTAGGCGCGATGCGCAATCTCCTCGGATCTGGGCGGGCGCGCATCCGAAGCGAGCGCCTTGGCGACGAGGGGGCGCGCGCTTTCGCCGCGCCCCGGCTTCGCGTCGTCCCGGCTCACGGAGTGTCTCCGGTGATGTCGCGGTACAGCGCCTTCGCCTTGCGCAAGTGGGTAAGCAACTTGCCGATATTGTGCACGGCGAACGTACCCAGCGCCGAGTCCATGCTGTTCGAGGCCTCGTGCTGAAAAAGATCCACGGCGGCCTCGTGGCCTTTGATCATCGCCTCCAGGTAATCCTTGTCGAAATCCTTGCCATGCTCCCCTTGCAGGCTGTTGACGTCCTCCTGCTGCCCTTTCTCGATGTATTCGGTCAGATCGACGCCCTGGCGCTGGGCGAGCCGCGAAAGGGAATCGTTCAGTTTCGTGTGCTGGTCGATGATCATTTCCGCGTACGCCTTCACGTACTGATTCGACGAATGTCCGGCGACAAGCTGCGAAAGGGCGATTTCGTTCGTGCCGTCCTCGGCGGCCCGATCGAAGAAGCGCCGGTCCATGTGCGCGAGCCGGCCGTTTTCGGACAGCATGCCCGGAGTGACTTGTCGGGTAAGAGACGGATTGGCGGAAGGTTGGTTCTCCTCGGATTGGGCGGACGGACCGGCCGGCTGATCGATCGCGGTGTCGGCGCCGAAAGCGGGTACGGCGAACGCCATGGCCGCGGCAAGGGCGCTTAAGTATATGCAAATAGATGGTTTCATACGTATTCACCGTCCGATGGACGGCGGGGCGGTTCCATGGGGCTTGGCACTCGTCCGATGATAGGGGGAAGTCCCACGAATGTAAGCTGGTTAGGCCTGGGCCCCATTTACCCCGCGACTGACGCATCCTCCACGGTCCCCGGACTCGGTGATCCGCTGGAACGATTTGCTCTCGCGCTGGGTCGGATGGACGAACACACCCTCCCGCCCGCAACAATTCTGACGAGCCATGAAAACCCGTCTTGCATCCCTCCTTCTCGTTTGCGCCGCCGTCGCCAGCGCAGCGCCCGCCGCCCGGGCTCCGGCCCCGGTGGACGATTTCCTCTACGCGATCCGCGTCGTCGAGTCGGGCAACCGGTATTACAACTGCCCCGTGGGCAGCCACGGCGAGCAGGGCCCATATCAGTTCAGGCGCGAAGTCTGGCGCCAGTACACGAGCGCTCCCTTCGGGGACGCCCGCACGGAACTCGCCGATCGAGTCGCCCTGCTCCATTACCATTGGCTGGCGCAGGAACTGCGCGAAGGCGGTATGGCGCCCACGCCCTGGACGCTCGCCGCCGCCTGGAATGGCGGCGTCGAGGCGGTGCTGTCCGGACATCTCACGCGCGCCACCCGCCGTTATGCGCAACGCGTCACGAATCTCGTTGCCAGCGAAGGCCGGCTCCGCGCGGCCCTCACCCCAAAGTACCGGATCGTGCTTGCCCGGAACAACTGATGCGGTTTCGGCGCACGCGGCGCCGATTTTCAACGCAGGATTTCGCTGAAGAACCGGCGTAGCCGAATCGAAATGCGAGACGCGGGGAACGCCGCCGCGGCGGGCGGGTCCAACCGCCGCTCGCTTGCCCTCGAACCCCGAAATCCCTCCGTCAGTGAACGAGCTGCCCCGACCCGGGGGCGACCCGCCGCCCGCCGAAGCCTGCGATTGGGACGGCGACCTCCTTCGCCTTCAGCAATTGACCGCGCGGCGGGCCGACGAGCTCGCCCGGCAGCCCGGCCGGCACGGCAATGACCTCGCGCTCTGGCTCGAGGCCGAGATCGAAGTGCTGAGCCGCCTCCGCGCGGGCGGCCCCTGAGACGTTGCTTTCGCCGCCCCGCCGCCGCACGGTCTGGCCATGGCCATGGCGACGCCCCGTCTCGTGCAAATCGTCGGCGACGAAGTCGCGATCTCCTGGAGCGACGGCATCGAGACGTACTTCAAGGCCGATGCCCTCCGCGCGGCCTCGCCCAGCGCCGAAACGCAGGGCGAGCGCGACATTTTCGGCAGCCAATACGGGGGAGGAGGCGCGCGCCGCTTCGTCGGCGTCACAGTGACCGGCTGGGAGCCGGTGGGCAACTACGCGATCCGCTTCGACTTCAGCGACGGCCATCGGACCGGCCTCTACGGCTACGAGTACCTGCGGCGCCTGGCGAAACAGGGGCCGGGGTGAAAAAT
>JBOHXF010000202.1:0-6384 GCA_050737455.1 Opitutaceae bacterium
GTAGAGGATATTCGGCTCGTTCCACACCTCCCAGTACCATTGGGACACCTCGTGGGCGCCGTAGCGCCGCAGGCAGTGCTCCGCCCACCGGTGAATCAGTTCGTCCCAGCGCTTGTAGCTCTTGGGCGGGTACGCCTGTCCGCCGTCGATCGGCGCGCGCTCGCCGGGGCGCGGATCGCCCGGATACAGGTCGGGGCGGATCGAAAGCGCCTTCGGCATGAACCCGATCTCAACGTAGGGATGGAGGCCCCGCGCCACGTAAGCGTCAAAGATGCCGTCGACGATCTTCCAGTTGAATTCGGGCTGTCCGGCCGCGTTCTCGGCGTAGATCCCCGTCGAACTCCACTTCGGCGCGGCGACGCCGTCACCGCTCGTCAACAGGTTGTGGCAGCGCAGGTGGATCGGAATATGCGAGGCGGCCGCGATCGCGCCCAGCTCACCCAGCAGATGCTCTCCTCGTGACATCGTGGTGTAATTCGCCTCGTCATAGCCGAAATAGGGCCAGAGGGGCACATACGCGCCCAGCGGGCGTCCGGCGTCCACCTGGATCGACACGGGGAAAGTCCGCGGCGCGGCGGCGCGGACCGACGTCGCCAGCAGGGCCGCCACCACGAGAAGTCGAAAGGGGGCGGTCCGGCTTCCGGTGGAGCGCGGGTGAGGACCGCCCGAGGCGCCAGAGATTCGATTGCCCTTTAAGGCAAGGGGCTGTGCGCGCAAACCGAGTGTGCCGTTCGTGGCCGCTCCGGCCAGCAGCGAAGGCGCCTCGGCATTGTTCGAAGGGCTCATTGCGATCCCGGAGCTCGAATCAATCGCGAGGCCGGGCCTCGATTCTGGTTTCCGGGACGGCTCCATAGGCCCGCTGCGCGCCCGTGAAGGCGATCTCGAAGCGGTCCAGGGTGACGCCCGGGTCGAGCGCATAGACCGTCAGCGTGTGCGCCCCGGGAGCCAGCTCGAGGTTGACCAGCCGCTCCTCGGCCTCGTTCGTGAGCACGTGCTGGCGCCAGGCCTCGCTGTACTCGGGCGCGGCCAAGTCGAGAACTTCCGGGCGCCCGTGGTCGATCGAAACCGCGATGCGCAGGCCGTTTTCCGAGGTGATTGGAAAGGTCGGCAGCGCGAAGGCGGTGAAACTCGCCCGGTCGTCGGCTGTCGTGGTCGCGAACCGGTAGGTCAGGCTCGGCGCGCCCCGCACCGCGGCCGCGCTCTTCGCGTCGACGGACTTCATGTCGAGCGGCGTGCGGATGTCGGAGCCCACCCCGACATGGCCGAGGCCGTGGAGCACCTCCCATCGCCCGGTGCGTGCGTCCGGGTGAATGGCATACATCGACACGATCCGGTCCGCCTCGATGAAGGAGACGTTCGGGACCTTGTTACGGGGGGCGATGACCACGTGCACCCGGTACTCACGGTCATTGACGGAGGAGCTGACGACGAGGTCTCCGGTCGCGCCCAGCGGTTCACGCAGCACGCCGATCTGGGGGATCGTTTCACCGGGCGGGGCCTTCGCCCAGTCGATCGAAACCTGGATGCGCGCCTCGAAGATACGCGTCGCCGGCGAGAAGCGTCCGGACCGGCGGTCGACCTTGATCCAGGGGACGGTCGGGCGCACGGTCCAGGCCGCCTCGACGGGAGCGGACACGAACACGTCGAGGTAACGGCTGCGCCGCAGTTCGGGATGGAACGGAGGCAAGTTCGCTCCCCACCACCCCTCGCCGTCGATATACTCGCCGCCTTCGACCTGGACGCCCCAGCGGAGCTTCCCTCCGGAACTCCAGGTCGGAATGTGCGGGGTCTCGTACATCGGAAGATCCTGATAGGTCGTGTCCATCCAGCCTTTCCATTTTCCGCCCGCCAGTTTCCCGTTGTAATAGCGCGTGGCCGCGAGGTTGGCGAGGTGGGCCGCGAGGGCCTTTCCGGCGTAGACGTTGGCGCTTGCTCGGTGCTGCAGGCCGTATGCAATCGACTTGTCCAGGTCGAGCTGCCGCAGATTCAAGTTCCCGGCTATGTCCACGGGATATTCCACGAGCTCGTAGAATGCGGCCTTCCGGTCGGAGGGCAGAGCAGCCATGAGGGAGCGGGCCTCGTCCATGATTCGCCGGTAGGCGGCGCCGCGGCGCGCATTCTCATCGCCGAACGCGACCATGTTGAACTTGGTCTGGCGGACCGGAGTCTCGGGAAATACCTGCGTCCAGCCCATGAATTCGGGGTTCCGGTCGAAGGCCAGCCGGTAGTACCGCCAGAGGACGTCGGTGATGGCGTCCGCTCGCTTGTGGCTCAGATTGTCCGCGACCCAGGTCCTCAGGTAGGTCTTGACGCTTCGGCTGTCCTTGAAGGCGTCGGCGTCGTACGCCAAAGCCAGAAAGAATTGGGTGAGGAACTCGAGCGGCTTGATCGAGCCCACATTAAGCATCCAGATTCTTCGGGCGTCGAACCGGGCGGCCTTGGTCATCTCTTCCCACATGAGCGAGGGATCGGTCGAACCGATCCAGAGGTACGCCATGGGCGGCCCCCAGAAATCGGCGTGGTAATAGATGCCCGATCCGCCGCTGCGAAGCCTCTGCCGGGCGTCGCTGAGTTCGCGAATGTAGCCGAAATTGTCGTCAGGCCAATTCATGGTCACGTCGTCCGGCAGCTTCAGCCGGCCGGTCATGTATGCCGGCAGGACCTCCTTGTAGAGCGTGAGCACCTGGGGGATCTCGTTCGCCGGCCGGCCAAGCGTCGTGCTCAATATCTTCCTCTGCGCCGCGATGACGTTCGTGAGAGCGTCGGCGATCTGCGGGTAAGTCCTGACCCCCTGCATCGGGAAGTCGTCCTTGTCGCGCAGGCCCACGGTGTACAGGTTGTCGTACTTGCCCCATTTGCGGACCGCCTCCGTCCAGTATTCGATCATGTTCCGGCGGTTGGTGAACCAGTTGTACGGACCGCGGGAGTCGGACCATTCGACGCTGTTGTTGCGCAGCAGCATTTCAACGTGTGAGCTGCCGCGCACGATCGCGTATTCGGCCGCCGTCTTGTAATTGTCCGGGTCGAGGTTGAAATCCGGCTCCGGCCAGATCGTGTTGGCCTTGAGGCGCCACATCAGCTCGTAAATGCGAGCATACGTCCTCGGCCCAAGGTGCGTGTCCCCCGGATCATAGGTCTTGGTCGCCCAGGCCACCAGGCCGTGCTTGCCGGCGTTCAGGAAGATTCCGCGGTATTTCACCGTGGGCTCCTTGGAGTAGGCGAGGTCCGACGAAACGGCGATGCGGGCGACCCGCCGGGGCGTCACGTCCGCCCACCATACCCACGGGGATATGCCCATTTGCCCGGACAGGTCGGTCACGCCCCAAATCGTGCCGCGGACGTCGGATCCGAAAATGACGAGCGCCTTCCCGCCGCGGTTCCCGGGTGCCGGAACGACGGCCCGGCCATAGACCTCCCATTTGCCGGCGATTTGAGCGGTGCCGATCCCGTTCGCGCGGAGAATCGGCGCGATCTCGGGTGAATCGAACAGTCCGATGATCACCTCCGGCCCCTTGACCCGGGCCGGCGCCGGCGTCACCACGGGATCGCGGCCGGTAAGCGCGCGCAGATCCCCGCCGAGCAGTTCGGCAGCCTTGCGGATCGGTGTGCCGCCGTCCGCCGCGTAAACGACGGTTGGCGCGGCGCCGCCATCGAACAAAACCAGATCCGAGCACAGCGCCGCTGAGGGAAACACGACCGCCGCCAGCGCCGCCAACAAAAGAGCCGGCCTACGAAGAGACCGCCCGTGGAGCCGAACGATGGGATGCGGAATCAATGGGGTGTCCTGTGGATTCATAGGCTGCGGGACTCCGGCTGCGACGCCGGGGGATGAACGCACTCAGGGAGTACCACGGGCGTGATGCGGAAACAAGGGCAGCGGCGCCCCGGCAGCCGCCGGCGCGAACCGCTGGCGGACGGCATCGGCGCGGACGGGTCGTTTGCCGCACCGGCGTCAGCTCAGCCGGATCGACAGCTCGACGTCGTCGGCAAATGGGATCGACAGGTACCCCTCGGCAAAAGAAGGGGCGCGACGCTTCACCGTCGGCAAGCAGTTCTCGGCACGCCCGCACTCCCCTGGCGAGATCGCCATCCACGCCGACGCCATAGCCGACATGTTCTGCGCCTACCTCGAAGCCTTCGAACCCGGCTTTGCGCGAGCTGACGCCGTGCGGCGACCCGCGCGTTCAGCGCACCGTTCTCGTGCGGCCCATCGCAGTCCGGCATGATGGAATTGGCGCGGGATACGGTCCCGCCGGGTCTGCGGATTAAAAAAAAGAATCCGCCCGCATCGGCAAAATCCTCAACGCGTCTTGCCGCTCAATGCCCTGACTTCCGCTGATTACCAATCGATTATGATCGGCGGTTTTTCAACCTATGGGACGCCAATCGTTTCGAATATATTTACAGCTCCTTCCAAAGTGCGCTACGTTCCAATCCTCCGCAATGTCCCATGGCCGACCTCCCAGCACCCTCCGTTCTCCCGCGGCGATCCTTCGTTCGGACGGTCATCCTTGAAGGCTATGGCGTTCGACTGGAGCCCCTGCGACCGGAGCACGAGGAAGGTCTGCGGACGGCCGCGGCCGACGGTCAGCTCTGGGAATTGCGCTTTACTAGCGTACCCAACCCCGAGACCACCGGCGCCTATATCGCATTGGCTCTGGCCGACCGCGCACGGGCAAGCCGCTTCCCTTTCGTCGTCCGGGAAATGGCCGGCGGGGCCATCGTCGGCTCCACGAGCTACCACGATATTCTGCCCGAGGTCGGCAGAGTCGAAATCGGCGCCACCTGGTACGCCAAAACCTGGCAGCGGACGCATGTGAACACCGCGTGCAAGATGCTGCTGATGGAACACACCTTCGAGACCCTCCGGTGCAATGTGGTCGGCTGGCGCACCGACATAATCAATCTGCGATCACAGGCGGCGCTCGAACGCCTGGGAGCGAAGAAAGACGGGGTCATTCGCGGAGTCATGCGTCGCAAGGATGGGACCATTCGAGATACCGTAATGTACAGTATGACTGCCCGAAGAATGGAGGAAGGGCGCAAAGGCCCGGCTGGCCGGCATGCTCTCACGCCGCTCAGAATCGTCCGCCGACGCCGGCGGAAAGTAGGCTGGCGCGTCTCCCCTCGATCCCGCCTCACTGCTGCTCGTGGCAGGCCGGATGCCGGACGCGGCCTGGACGGCCTTCAACTCCAACGGGGCCCTCTCAGCTGCTGCCTCCTCGTTCGTCTTGAAGTTCTTCCGGAAGCGGATGCCGTGCAGGCGGCCATCGACGCGCCAGGAGGTCGAGCCGGTCCGATTTTCGAACCGGCTGACGGCAAGTTTTGTCTGATTCATGCTTAGGTTGCCACGTCAACTGGACAACCTAGCTTCGACGAAAACTTAACCCGCGAGTGTTTCGCGTGTTAAGTGGCGGGATGGACGGGACTCGAACCCGCGACCTTCTGCGTGACAGGCAGACGCTCTAACCAGCTGAGCTACCACCCCGTTAAACGGGAAAGAGGCCGCAACGTAGATTCGCACCTAGTCAAGTCAAGCGCTCTTTGGAGGTCCCTGCGGCGACAGCTTTTCCAGGGCTTTTCGGGCCTCCCGGCAGTCGATTTCAATCCGGGCGCGCAGCTCCTCCAGTCCGGCAAATTTCAATTCAGGACGCAGAAACCGCAGCCATTGCACCGTGACCTTGTCCCCGTAATTCAGGCTGTTTTCCGCGAGAATATGCACCTCCAGCAGCGGCCGGGTCGTCTCCTCCACCGTCGGGCGCACGCCGTAATTCGCCGCCCCGGGCCGCCGCCGCCCACCCGCGTCCTCCACCGTCACCGCATACACGCCGTAACGCGGCAGCAACTCGGGCTACCAGCGCAAATTCAACGTGGGAAAACCGATCTTCCGGCCGAGTTTCCGTCCCGGCTCGATCACCGCTTCGCTGAAATACGAATAACCCAGCACGGCATTGGCTTCCTCGATTTGACCGGACGCAACCAACTCCCGGACCCGCGAACTGCTGATCTGGGCGCCGTGGTGGTTGAGCCGCGCCAGACTGTGGGCGGAAAAACCCGCAGCCGTCGCACGGGCCGCGAGCAGCGCGACGTCACCTTCGCGGCCGCGGCCGAACCGCCAGTTCTCGCCCACGTAAACCGCCTCGAGCGCCGGCAGCAAGCGCTTCAACCAATCGACAAATCCGGCGGCCGTGGTCTGCGCGAATTCCGCGGTGAAATTCTGCTCGACGAGAAAATCGATTCCGAGTCCCCACAACAGCCGCCGTTTCGTTTCCAGCGGCAGAAGTAGTTTCACCGGGTTTTCCGGCCGGAGCACAACGCTCGGATGCGGATGGAACGTCAGCACGCCGGCGAGCCCACCGCCGCGCCGGGCCGCCTGCACTGCCG